>NZ_BAAAVI010000038.1:0-83995 GCF_039534445.1 Streptosporangium fragile
GAGCGCGGCGACCGCGGCGAGCGGACCAGCGACCGCGGTGAGCGCGGCGACCGCGCCGGCGACCGCGGCCCGCAGGGCCGCAACGACCAGCACGGTGTCGGCGAGGACGACGACCGTCGCGGGCGTCGCGGCCGGTTCCGCGAGCGCAACCGCCGTGGCCGTGACCGCTTCGACAGCAACGAGCCCGTGGTCGGCGACGACGACGTCCTCATCCCGATCGCCGGAATCCTCGACATCCTGGACAACTACGCGTTCGTCCGGACGAGCGGCTACCTGCCGGGCGCCAACGACGTCTACGTCTCGCTGGCCCAGATCCGCCGTCACGGCCTGCGCAAGGGCGACGTCGTCACCGGTGCCGTCCGCCAGCCGCGCGAGGGCGAGCGCCGCGAGAAGTTCAACGCCCTGGTCCGCCTCGACACCGTCAACGGCATGGACCCGGAGCAGGCCCGTCAGCGGCCCGACTTCAACAAGCTCGTCCCGCTCTACCCGCAGGAGCGCCTGCGCCTGGAGACCGAGCCGAACATCCTGACCACCCGGATCATCGACCTGGTGGCTCCGATCGGCAAGGGCCAGCGCGGTCTCATCGTCTCCCCGCCCAAGGCCGGAAAGACGATGGTGCTCCAGGCGATCGCCAACGCGATCACCCGTAACAACCCCGAGTGCCACCTGATGGTCGTCCTCGTCGACGAACGTCCGGAAGAGGTCACCGACATGCAGCGGTCGGTCAAGGGCGAGGTCATCCACTCGACCTTCGACCGCCCGGCCGAGGACCACACCACCGTCGCCGAGCTCGCCATCGAGCGTGCCAAGCGCCTGGTCGAGCTGGGTCACGACGTCGTCGTGCTCCTCGACTCGATCACCCGCCTCGGCCGCGCGTACAACCTGGCGGCCCCGGCCTCCGGCCGCATCCTGTCCGGCGGTGTCGACTCCACGGCGCTCTACCCGCCCAAGCGCTTCTTCGGCGCCGCCCGCAACATCGAGAACGGCGGCTCGCTGACGATCCTCGCCACGGCGCTGGTCGAGACCGGCTCCAAGATGGACGAGGTCATCTTCGAGGAGTTCAAGGGCACCGGCAACCTGGAGCTCAAGCTCAACCGCCAGCTGGCCGACAAGCGGATCTTCCCCGCGGTGGACGTCGACGCGTCCGGCACCCGCAAGGAGGAGATCCTCATGTCGAAGGACGAGCTCCAGATCGTCTGGAAGCTCCGCCGCGTGCTCCACGCGCTGGACATGCAGCAGGCCCTGGAGCTTCTCCTGGAGAAGATGAGGGAGACCAAGTCCAACGCGGAGTTCCTGCTCCAGGTGCAGAAGACGACGGTCAGCTCCGACCGCGACTGATCATCCCGCCGCGCGCCGAGCGCCCCGGCCCCTCACGAGGGGCCGGGGCGCTCGGCGTTTCGCGTGGAGCGCTCTCCGCCGGTGCCGTGACCGGCCGGCCGGTTGCGGTGACCCGGCCGGCGCCCGGCGTTTCGCGAAAGCGCTTGTCCGGCCTTCGACTTCGGGATATCCCTACCCCTGGACGTCCCGTCCGCCCCGTTCCCGCCCGTCCGCGCCCGCGGCATGCCGGGCGGCCGGGGCGGCGGGTGACGAGCACGCCCGGCGGCGCGTGGGGGGACGGAGGGGCGCATGGCGGCCGAGACGGTGGCGGGCACGCCGGTGGCGCGGACACCGCTGCGCCGGCGCGTGCCCTTCGGGCCCAACGGGCCGCTGGGCGTGCTCGTCGACCCGGCGACCTGGCGCGCCGTGCCGTACCTGCTGGTGAGCCCGTTCCACGCCCTGGTCTGCTCCGGGTTTCTCGCGACGGTGATCCCGCTCTCGCTGCTGCTGGCGATCGTGTGGGTCGGGGTGCCGCTGCTCGCGCTGTCGATGCTGGCCTGGCGCGGCGCCGCGATGCTCGAACGCAGGCTGCTCCGGCTGGCCTTCGGCGTCCGCATCCCCGACCCCTACCGCCCCTCGGAGGGACACAACCTCTTCCAGCGCTGGAAGGACATGTTCGTCGACCCCGCGACCTGGAAGGACCTGCTCTACCTGCTGCTGTTGCTGCCCGTCGGCCTGGGGGAGTTCGTCGTCTCCGCCGTCCTGTGGTTCCTGGCGTTCGGTCTGGTCTTCCTCCCGCTGCCCCTGGTGCTGGCCGGGGATCCGATGACGGTTCTCGACGGGTTCTCCTTCGACACGGTGCCGAAGGCGCTGCTGTGCCTGCCGGCCGGGATCGCGTTCCTCCTCGTCGCGTTGTACGCGACCCGGGGGATGGCGTGGCTGCACGGCATGTTCGCCGCCGGGCTGCTGGACGCCGGGGAGCGGAGCCGGTTGGCCGCCCGCGCCGCCCACCTGCGGGCCAGCCGGGCCAGGGGAGTCGACGCGGCCGAGGCGGAGCGGCGCAGGATCGAGCGCGACCTGCACGACGGCGCCCAGCAGCGGCTGTTGTCCGTCGCGATGGACCTGGGCCGGGCCCAGGCCAAGATGGACTCCGACCCCGAGGGCGCCCGTGAGCTCCTCGCCCAGGCGCACAGCGGCACCAAGGCGGCCATCGCCGAGCTGCGCGACCTGGCCCGGGGTATCCACCCGGCGATCCTGACCGACCGGGGGCTGAGCGCGGCCCTGTCCTCGCTCGCGGCCCGCGCGCCCGTGCGCGTGGATCTGTCGGTGGAGATGTCCCACCGCCCGCCGCCCGCGGTGGAGAGCATCGCGTACTTCATCGTGGCCGAGTCGCTGACCAACATGGCCAAGCACGCCGAGGCCACCGAGGGGTTCGTCCGGGTCAGCCGGCACGGTCAGCGGGTGGTCGTCGAGGTCTTCGACAACGGGGTCGGCGCCGCCGTGCCCCGCCCCGGGGGCGGCCTCGCCGGGCTGGCCGACCGGGCGGCGACCATCGACGGCACCCTGAGCGTCGACAGCCCGCTCGGCGGCCCCACGACGATCCGCGCCGTGCTGCCCTGCGAATGGTGAGGACTTGACCCGTGCGCGTGGTGATCGCAGAAGATTCGGTCCTGCTGCGCGAGGGGTTGGCCAGGCTCCTCGCCGACGGGGGGATCGACACGGTGGGGTTCGCCGGTGACGGCCCCGGGCTGGTGGCGGCCGTCGCCGAGCACGAGCCCGATCTGGCCGTCGTCGACGTGCGGATGCCGCCGACCCACACCGACGAGGGCCTGCGCGCCGCCCTGGAGGCGAGGTCCCGGCGGCCCGGGTTGCCGATCCTCGTGCTGTCGCAGTACGTCGAACAGCAGTACGCCACCGAGCTGATCGGCGGGGGTGCCGCGGCGGTGGGTTACCTGCTCAAGGAGCGGATCGCGGACGTGGCCGAGTTCCTCGACGCCGTGCGCCGGGTGGCGGCCGGGGGCACCGTCATCGACCCGGACGTGATCGTGCAGTTGCTGAGCCGTCAGCGTCGCGGCGGCCCGCTGGAGTCGCTGACCGCGCGGGAGCGCGAGGTCCTGGCCCTGATGGCGGAGGGCCGCTCCAACACCGCGGTCGCCGCGCGCCTGCTCGTCACGGAGGGCGCGGTGGAGAAGCACATCTCCAGCATTTTCGCCAAACTCGGTCTCGGACCCGCCACCGACGACCACCGCCGGGTTCTCGCCGTCCTCGCCTACCTCGGCCGGTGACCGCGGTCCCACCTGCGGGAGAGCGTGGTTTCCCGCCCGGAGGGCACCACCGCCTTCCCGCCCGGAGAACACGGCGGTCCGGTGCCGTACGCGGACGCGGGCCGGCGGGGCGGGGAATGTTCGGTGGCCTGTGATGGTTGGAGGATCTGGCACACTGGTAGCCGAACCGTAGCGGTTCCGGTTCCCGCCCGCGCGCACCCCGGTGTGCTTCGCGCGCGAGACGCCTTGCAGGCGAGAGACAGTGGCGACCCGGCGACCGCGCTTTGGAGAGGAACACGACGCATGAAGCCCGACATCCACCCGGAGTACGTCACCACTCAGGTGACCTGCACCTGCGGTAACTCCTTCACCACCCGCAGCACCGCCACGAGCGGCGTGATCCACGCCGACGTGTGCTCGGCCTGCCACCCGTTCTACACGGGCAAGCAGAAGATCCTCGACACGGGCGGCCGGGTGGCGCGCTTCGAGAAGCGCTTCGGCAAGAAGCCCGCGGGCAAGTAGCCCCATCCCGACGCCGGCTCGGAGCGTGCCCCTCGTCGCCGAGGGGTGCCCCGGGTCGGCGTTCGTGATGATGAGGCAGGCTTACAGGGCTTTTGAAGGAAGGACGCACGGTGAATCTCGACGAGCTGCTCAGTGAGTACGCCGAGCTGGAACTCAAGCTCGCCGACCCCTCCGTGCACGCCAACGCGAGCCAGGCGCGCACTCTGGGCAGGCGGTACGCGGAGCTCACCCCGATCATCGCCACCTACCGGGAACTCGAGGGCGTCCAGGCCGACCTCGCGACGGCCAGGGAGCTGGCGTCGGAGGACGAGGCGTTCGCCGACGAGGCCAAGGAGCTGGAGGCGAGGGTTCCCGAGCTGGAGGACAAACTCCGGCACCTGCTGATCCCGCGTGATCCCAACGATGACAAGGACATCATCATGGAGATCAAGGCGGGCGAGGGCGGTGAGGAGTCGGCGCTGTTCGCCGGTGACCTCCTGCGGATGTACCTGCGCTACGCCGAGCGGGTCGGCTGGAAGACCGAGATCATCGACGCCACCCACTCCGACCTGGGCGGTTACAAGGACGTCACGGTCGCGCTGAAGGCCAGGGGCGACGAGGGCGTCTGGTCCAGGCTCAAGTTCGAGGGCGGCGTCCACCGCGTCCAGCGGGTCCCGGTCACCGAGTCCCAGGGCCGCATCCACACCAGCGCGGCCGGCGTGCTGGTCTACCCGGAGGCCGAGGAGGTCGACATCCAGATCGACCCGAACGACCTGCGCATCGACGTCTACCGGTCCAGCGGCCCCGGCGGGCAGAGCGTCAACACCACCGACTCGGCGGTGCGCATCACGCACCTCCCGACCGGCGTGGTCGCCTCCTGCCAGAACGAGAAGAGCCAGCTCCAGAACAAGGAGTCGGCCATGCGCATCCTGCGGGCCCGCCTGCAGGCCATCGCGGAGGAGGAGGCCAACGCCGCGGCCATGGCCGAGCGCAAGTCCCAGGTCCGCACGGTCGACCGTTCCGAGCGGATCCGCACCTACAACTTCCCCGAGAACCGCATCTCCGACCACCGCGTCGGCTTCAAGGCCTACAACCTCGACCAGGTCCTCGACGGCGACCTCACGGCCGTCATCCAGGCCCTGCTCGACGCAGAGATGGCGGAGAAGCTCGCCGCACACGCATAGAACGCGCCATGACATTCCTGCTGGACGAGATCGCCCTCGCCACCGCCCGGCTCGCCGAGGCAGGTGTCCCGTCGCCGCGCACCGACGCCGAGGAGATCGCCGCGTATGTCCACGGCGTACGCCGCAGCGAGCTGCACACGGTCAAGGACTCGGACTTCGACGCCCTGTTCTGGGAGGGCGTCGCCCGCCGGGAGTCCCGTGAGCCTCTCCAGCACATCACCGGGCGCGCCTACTTCCGCTACCTGTCCCTGGAGGTCGGGCCGGGGGTCTTCGTGCCGCGCCCGGAGACGGAGGTGGTGGCGGGGTGGGCCATCGACCGGCTGCGGGAGATGGACGTCGCCTCGCCGGTGGTCGTGGACCTGGGCACCGGCTCCGGCGCCATCGCGCTGTCCATCGCCCAGGAGGTCGCCCTGGCCACGGTGCACGCGGTCGAGATCGACCCGGACGCCTACCGCTGGGCCAAGCGCAACATCATCGAGCACGGTCAGGGGCGCGTCCACCTGCACCCGGAGGACCTGGCCGACGCCCTGCCCGAGCTCGAGGGGCAGGTCGACCTGGTGATCTCCAACCCGCCCTACATCCCGCCGGGCGCGGTCCCGCGCGACCCCGAGGTCCGCGACTACGACCCGCGCCGGGCGCTGTACGGCTCGGGCAGTGACGGTCTCGACGAGGTCAGGGCGGTCGAGCGGACCGCCAGGCGGCTGCTGCGCCCCGGCGGCTTCGTCGCCGTGGAGCACGCCGACCAGCAGGGCACCCCGGTCTACCTGATCTTCTCCGAGGAGAACGGCTGGCGTGACATCCGCAGCCGTCAGGACCTCACCCGCAGGGACCGCTTCGTGACCGCCCGTTTCGGCCAGGAATAAGAGCAGGAATAAGATGGCACGCCGTGGGCCGGGAACGCGTCGGCGGACGCCGTCCCCGGCCTGCCGCGGGCCGGTCAACGACCACAGTGGCCTGCGGCCCGCCGATGTCGAGCCGCCGGGTGAGGAGGCAGAATGAGCCGACGTTATGACTGCGCCGACGCCGAGCAGCGGGCCGCCGGCCTGACCGACGCCGCGTCCGCCGTGCGGCGGGGTGAGCTCGTGGTGCTCCCGACCGACACCGTCTACGGGATCGGAGCCGACGCCTTCACGCCCTCGGCGGTGACCGCGCTGCTGGAGGCCAAGGGCCGCGGGCGCGACATGCCGGTGCCGGTGCTGGTCGGGACCGTGCGGGCGGCGAACGCCCTGGTGGAGAGCCTCGGCCCGTACGGCCAGGATCTCGTCGACTCCTTCTGGCCGGGCCCGCTGACGCTCGTCTGCCGCGCCAACCGGTCGCTCTCCTGGGACCTGGGTGACGCGAAGGGCACCGTCGCGCTCCGGATGCCGCTGCACGCGGTCGCCCTCGACCTGCTCAAGGAGACCGGCCCGATGGCCGTCTCCAGCGCCAACCGCTCCGGCGCGCCGCCCGCCACCACCGCCGCCGACGCGGAGAAGCAGCTCGGCGACTCCGTCGCGGTCTACCTCGACGCCGGGCCGTCGGGTGACGACGTGCCGTCCACCATCCTCGACCTGACCACGGCCGTGCCACGCCTGTTGCGCCGCGGAGCCGTCCCGGTGGAGAAGTTGCGCGGGGTGATCGGTTACGTGGCGACCGACGCCGAGCCCGAGGCCCCGTCCGCGTCCGACGGGTGACCGTGGACCCGAGCGTCCCGGTTCTCCTTGTCAGGATCGGGCACTACCCGCTCCACCACGGTGCCGTCGGCGCCGTCCGGACACTGGGGCGTCTCGGGGTTCCCGTGCACGTCATCGCCGAGGGGCGTTTCACCGCCGCGGCACTCTCCCGGCACCGGGCCGGCCGGATCGTCTGGCCGACCACCGGGTCCGAGCCGGTGGAGCACCTCGTGCGGGGGCTGCGGGAGATCGCCTCCTCGCTGCCGGGGCGGCCGGTGGCCGTGGCGACGGACGACGAGGCGGCGATCCTGCTGGCCGAGCACGCCGGGGTCCTGTCGGAGCATCTGCTGCTGCCGCCGGTCCCGCCCGGCCTGCCGCGCCTGCTGGCCAGCAAACACGAGATGTTCCGGCTGTGCCGGCGCCACGGCATCCCGGCCCCGGAGTCGCGGCTGGTCACCTCGCGCGACCACGTCGACGAGATCGCCCGGGAGTTCGCCTTCCCCGTGGTGGTCAAGAACTCCGAGCCGTGGGTCCGGCTGGCCGCGCCGGTCGTGGAGCGTTCCACCGTCGTGGACACGCCGCGGGAGCTGCGCGAGCTGGCCGCCGGGTGGCCCGACGCGCCGTACGCGCTCGTCCAGGAGTACCTGCCGCGTTCGGAGTCGACGGACTGGATCGCCCACGTCTGCTGCGACGCGCGGGGCGGCATCGTGGCCGGTTTCACCGGCGTGAAGGTGCGGTCGTGGCCGCCGCACGTCGGGGTGACGACGTACGCCTACTCGGTGCGCAATCCGGAGCTGGCGGAGCTGACCGCCCGCCTGTGCGGGGAGAGCGGCTATTCGGGCATCGCCGACCTGGACTGGCGGCTGGACCACCGGGACGGCAGGTACAAGCTGCTGGACTTCAATCCCCGGGTGGGGGCCCAGTTCCGGCTTTTCGAGACCGACGCGGGGATCGACGTGGTCCGGGCCCACTACCTCACGCTGACCGGCCAGGCGGTGCCTCCCGGCGTGCAGGTCGAGGGGCGCAGGATCATCGTGGAGAACCTGGACATCCCAGCTCGGATCGCCTACCGGGGCGGGGGGGAGCGGCGGCACCGGGTTCCCGAAGGGGGCGGGCGGGAGTTCGCCTGGCTCACCGCCGACGACCCCCTGCCGGGACTGGTCACGGCCGCCCGCAGCGCCCGCCCGGTGATGCGGCGTGTCGCCCGGCTGTTCGGGGGGATGCGTCGGCCGCGTCAGGGGTGAGAACCTTCATCGCTTATGCGGTGTAAGCGAATTTTTCGCCTCTTGTTACTTTCGGGGTTTTTGTTAGTCAAGTAAACCCATGGTGCAGACCGTACGTCTTGCCTGTGCTTGTTGGGCAAGAAGGTGAGATCGTATGGGTGCGTCGCCGATTGAGCGCACAGCGGGGTACTCCGCCGCTCCTGGGAGTCCGGGGAGTGAAGGGCATCCGCGCAGCCCGGGAAGCGGGCGGAAGCGGTCGGTCACGCGGGTGCTCGTCGCCGGTGATCTCGGCTGTGCTCTGCTGGCCCACCAGGTGGTGCTCGGCGCCAGGTGGTGGTGGGGCGGCTACGTCCCCTGGTTCGAGATGGTGTTCTCCGCGGGGCTGGTGCTGGCCTGGCCGGTGGCGATGTCGTTCGTGGGCGCGTACCGGCGTCGGGTCCGGGCGGGCGGCGTCGAGGAGATCCGGCTGGTGCTCAACGGAGGTCTGGGCCTGGCCGCGGTCGTCGCGATCGGTGCCTACGTCACCAAGCTGATGATCGCCAGAAGCATCGTCATCGCCATGCTGCCCCTGGCCATCGTGCTCACTCTCGTTTTCCGGCGTTGCCTGCGCCGCCGGTTGCGGCGGAGGGATCCGGACCGGTGGGCCGAGCACGCCGTCGTCGCCGTCGGGCACCGGGCGTCGGTACTGGACCTGGCGATGGAGCTGTCGTCCCAGCCCCGGTACGGCATGCGGGTGGTCGCGGCCTGCCTGCCCGGCGGCGCGGCACCCGGGCAGGTCCTCGACGTCGACGGGGTGCCGGTCCTCGGAGATCTCACCGACGTGGCCGACGCGGTGGCCAGGACGTCGGCCGACGCCGTGGCCGTCCTGGCCTGTCCCGAGCTGGACGGCGCCACCCTGCGCAGGCTGGCCTGGAGCCTGGAGGCCACCGACACCGACCTGTTCGTCGCCTCCTCGCTGATGGACGTCGCCGGGCCGCGCATCAGCGTCCGCCCGGTCGCCGGGATGACGTTGCTGCACGTCGACCACCCCGCCTTCGGAGGGGTCAACCAGCTCGTGAAGAACGTGTTCGACAGGGTGGCGGCCGCCACGGCCCTGGCCGTCCTGGCGATCCCGATGCTGGTGATCTTCGTCGCGGTCCGTGCCACGAGCGAGGGGCCGGGCCTGTTCCGGCAGACCCGCGTCGGGCTCGGCGGGCGCGAGTTCCGGATTCTCAAGTTCCGGAGCATGGTGAACGGCGCCGATCGGCTGGGGGGCGCCGGCTCCGGGGCGGTGCCGCCCAAGACGAGGGACGACCCGCGGGTCACCAACGTTGGAGCGTTCCTGCGACGTTACTCCCTCGACGAGCTTCCACAGCTCGTCAACGTGCTGCGGGGTGAGATGTCCCTCGTCGGGCCGCGCCCGCTGCTGCCCACGGAGTTCGCCCTGTACGGCTCCGACGTCCACCGCACGTTGCTCGTCCGGCCGGGGATGACCGGCCTGTGGCAGGTCAGCGGCCGTGCCGATCTCTCCTGGGACGAGCGGATGCGGATGGACCTCCGCTACGTCGAGAACTGGTCCCTGACCCTCGACCTGCAACTGCTCTGGAAGACATGGGGAGCGGTCGCCCGGGCGAGGGGGGCCTATTGATCCCGGCCCGGTCGTCAGCGGACCTCCTCGACGTCGTTGCCGCTGTCGTTCTGCCGGATGTAGGCGTCGACGCGGTCGTCCCGGATCGCCGCGCTGAGCGCTTCGACCTGCCGCCTGTCCAGGTAGACGACGCTCTGCGACCTCTCCATGCCGGTGCCTTTCACCGGCATGGTGGTGAATTCGACCGCGTCGATGCCGGCCAGTTCGAGCATCCGCGACCTGAGGACGCCGGGGGTGACCCCGGAGTCGACGCTGATGGCCTTGGTTATGGCGCGCAGCAGGTTGTTGACCTTCACGGGGTTGGCGAGGGTCTCGGCGCTGAGCACCTTGTCGGAGATGGAGTTCAGCAGGGCCTGCTGGCGTTTGATCCGGTCGAAGTCCCCGCCGGGGAGGTTGACGCGCTGGCGCACGAACTGCAGGGCCTTCTCGCCGTCGAGGTGCTGGCGGCCGGCCTTCCAGGTGACGCCGCTGAGCGGGTCACGCACGGTCTGGGCCACCTCGACGTCGACCCCGCCGATCGTGTCGACGGCCGAGGAGAACCCCTGGAAGTCGATCGCCGCGTAGTGGTCGATCCGGACGCCGGTGAGTTTCTCGATCGTCTCGATCAGCAGGGCGGGACCGCCCCAGGAGAAAGCAGCGTTGATCTTGGCTCTGCCCTTCCCCGGGACGGCGACCCACGAGTCCCGGGGGATGGAGATGACGGAGACCCGGTTACCGCCTTCGGCGAGATGGATGAGCATGATCGTGTCGGTGCGCTGCCGGCCGGGCCGCCACAGCCGGGCCTCCGCCTCCTCGCCGGTGGTCGTCTTCTCCGACCGGCTGTCGGTCCCGACGAGCAGCCAGTTCTCGCCCACGCCGACCTCGGCCGGGGGGCGCTCGGCCCCGGCGGTGGGCAGGGCGTCGGGGAGGCGGACGATCTCGCTGTCGAGGCTGCTCTGGAAGGCGTAGAGCGTTCCAGCGGCGCAGGCGCCCATCAGGATCCCGGCGGTTCCGGTGATCAGTAGGAGGCGCAGGGCGCGGTGCATGGGGGTGCCCCTAACGAGTCATGTACGCCAAAAAAAATGGTATGCAACCTGCGATACTTTATGTCGCATCAGTAGCCATTGGCACTACTGGCTCGTTCATCGCTCATGTCACGGAGGTCACGGTGGAGCTTGACGCCGTGGAGCGGGAGACGCCCGGTGGCGTCCCCTCGGAGGGGGCGGTGCGGGTGCTCCACGTGACCGAATGCTGGGGCGGCGGGGTCGCCAGCGCCGTCCACGCCTACATCGAGGCCACGCCCGGCCACGATCACTGGCTGCTGATGGCGCGCGACGCGGCCGACCCCCTGCTGGACCAGGAGAGCCTGCTGCGGGGGCTCCGGGTGTTCGCCGACGGGCACCTGGCCAGGATCCGGGACGTGGCCGCCGCCTACCGGGAGATCCGCCCCGACGTCGTGCACGCCCACTCCTCCTACGCGGGCTTCTACGTCCGGTCCTGCCCGCAGGTCCCCGGGGAGCGGATCGTCTACACCCCGCACTGCTACGCCTTCGAACGGACCGACGTCGGCCGCCCCCTCCGGTACGGCTTCCGCCTGGCCGAGGCGCTGCTCGCCCCGCGCACCGGCGTCGTGGCGGCGGTGAGCCCCCGGGAGGCCGAGCTCGCGGCCCGGATCCGCGCCGGGCAGCGCGTGGTCTACGTCCCCAACGCCGTCCCCCGGATCCCCGCGGAGCAGGGCGTGCGGGAACGCTCCGGCGCCACCCCCGGAATCCCCGCGGAGCCGGGATCCACGGGAACTCCGGCGGAGCGGGGCACGCCGGAACGCTCCAAGCTCGTCGCGGTCACGGTCGGCCGTATCTGCGCGCAGAAGGACCCGGCCTTCCTCGCCGCCGCCGCCCGCGCCGGCGACGCGTCCACCAGATGGGTCTGGATCGGCGACGGAGATCCCGCCCTGCGCCGCGTCCTGCGGGACGCGGGGGTCGTCGTGACGGGCTGGCTCCCCCGGGACGAGGTGCTGGCCATGATCCGCACCGCGGACGTCTACGTTCACACGGCGAGCTGGGAAGGCGCACCCGTCTCCGTGCTGGAGGCGGCCGGAGCCGGGCTGCCCGTGGTGGCGAGGGACATCCCCGCGCTACGCAGCCTCGGAGTGCCCGATCTGGTGGCGACGCCCGCCGAGTGCGCGCGGGCCGTACGGGACCTCCGCGACGACCGGCGGCGCGAGGACGCGAGGCTGCGCCTGGCCGACGTGCTCGCCGGGCACACCCCCCGGCTCCAGGCCGCCCGGCTCGCCCGCGCCTACGCCCTCGCCCTGGGCGCGGCGTGAGAGTCGCGGTGAGCGGCAAGGTCCTCCGCCGCAACGTGGGTGGCAACACCTCCTACACGCGGACCCTCTACGCCTCCCTGACGGCGTTCGGAATCGAGCACGAGGCGCTCGTCCCGCCCGGCGACGGACTCGGCGGGGCCGCCCGGCAGCTCGCCTACGCCGTCGCCGACGGCCTGCTGTGGCCGGCCCGTCCGGGCCGGGCCGACCTGCTGCACTTCCCGGCCGACACCGGGGCGCTCGTCGGTTCCCGGGTGCCGATCGCGGCCACGGTGCACGGTGTCGAGGACGCGCCCGTCCCCGGGCTGGCCCGCGCGCTCTGGAAGCGCACCTGGATGGCCAGGGTCGGTCGGCTCACCCGGGTCGCCGACGCGGTGATCACCGTCTCGCGCCACTCGGCGGGTGAGATCGGCAGGGCCTTCGGCGTCCCCGCGGCGCGGTTGCACGTGATCCCGCACGGGCTGGACGCGGGCCGCTTCCACTCCCGGGACGACGGTGACGCCGCCCTCCTCGCCCCTCTGGGCCTGCCGGACCGGTTCGTGCTCTACCTCGGCAACCTCGACCCGCGCAAGAACGTGACCGCCCTCGTCGAGGCGACCGCGCGCCTGGGGATCCCCCTGGTGGCCGCCGGAGGCGGGTTCCTCGGCTCGGGGCAGGTCGAACGGGTGCTGGCCGAGGCGCCGCATGCCCGGTACCTCGGCCAGGTGCCGCACGAGCTCGTGGCGCCCCTGATGCGGGCGGCCGCGGTGTTCGCCTTCCCCTCCGGGCACGAGGGCTTCGGGATGCCGGTGCTGGAGGCCATGGCCTGCGGCACCCCGGTGGTCACCTCCGACCGGGCGGCGCTGCCCGAGGTCGCGGGCGACGCCGCCGTGCTCGTCTCCGACCTCGACGCGCGAGGCATCGCGGCGGGCCTGCGGAGCGTCCTGTCCGACGGCGCCGCCGCGGCGGACCTGCGCGCCCGGGGAATCGCCCGGTCGGCCCTGTTCTCCTGGGAGGAGTCGGCGCGGCGTCACGCCGAGGTGTTCACGGCGCTGGCCGAGGGCGGGGGCGCCGGGGCATGAGCACCCTGCGGCTGCCGCTGCGCGAGGGCGCCTGGTGGCTCCACCCGGCCTGGACGGCGATGCTCGCCACCCTGCCCGGCCTCCTGGCGGCCTGGACGATCGGTGACGACCGCTTCCGCGAGTGGTGGCGCACACCGAAGATCTTCGACGACGGCAAGGCGCTCATCGTCCTGGCGTTCGTCGGCGTCTTCGTCGTGGGCTGCATGCTGCCCTCGCTCGCCAGACCGGTGCGGGCCACCGGCATAGCGGTCAACGCCCGCCAGCGCCGGATCCTGCTCCTGACCGGCCGCTCGGCAGCCGCGCTCACCGTGGTGGGGTACGCGGTCTGGCTGGCCTCGGCGGTCTCCGGCGGGCTCAGCCTCGCCGACCTCGGGGCGGTCTTCGCGCTGAGCCCCGGTTCGGCGGACGCGGTCAAGTCCGAACTCGCCACCATCGGCGGGGTGACGACGCTGACCCAGCTGGGGCCGCTGGCCATGGTGTGCCTCTTCCTCGACCGGCGGCTCGGCGGCCGGCCGCACACCGCGGCGTTCACCGTGCTCACCGGGCTGACGCTGGCACGCGTCGTGCTCAACTCCGAGCGGCTCGCCCTGATGGAGGTCGTGCTGCCGATCCTCGCCGTGATCTCGACGCTGCGGCCGGGCGACGGGCGGCGCCACCACCGCTGGCTGTGGGCCGGGCTCCCGCTGCTCGCCCCGTTCGCCCTGGTGACGCTCTTCGGCACGTTCGAGTACGTGCGCAGCTGGTCCCACTACTCCACGACGATGCAGATCGACTACTCCGAGTTCGTGCTGCGCCGGCTGACCGGTTACTACGCCACGGCGTACAACAACTCCGCCATCGTGGTCGACGAGATCGGACCCGGCCTCGTCTGGCCGTACTACACCGTGGGGTTCCTGTGGAACTTCCCCGGCCTGTCCGCGGTGCTGACCCCGGAGTCCGTGCTGGGCTTCGACCCCGCCCGGGTCTGGCCCGGCCTGCTGTGGCGGTTCGGCAACCCCGAGTACAACAACACGGGCGGCCTGCTCGCCCCCCTCGCCGACTACGGGCTGGCGGGCGGCATGGTCTTCTGGGGCGCGACGGGGCTGGCCATCGGCGCCTGCCACCGCTGGATGCGCTCGGGCGAGGTACGGGGCCTGGTCCTCTACCCGGTGCTGTACGTGGGCCTGGTCGACCTGGCCAGGTACTTCTACTGGGGCGAGGGCCGGGCCTTCCCCAGCCTCGTCGGAGCGGTCCTCCTCGCCCTGTTCCTGCACCGGCGGCGGGCTCCGGGGGAGAACCCGGCGGAGCGGACATGACCGCGGCCCGCCGGGGGATGTGGACCCTCGCCGACCACGTGATCTGCAGCGGGAGCAACTTCGTTCTCATGATCCTCGTGGCCGGCAACGTCTCGGTCGTCACCCTGGGGCACTTCGCCCTCCTCTACGGGTTCTACGTGGTGGTCGTGGAGCTGTCGCGGGCGGCGGTCAGCGAGCCGCTCCTGGTCCGGCGGCCCGAGGGAGACGCCGCGGTGCGCCAGGCGCTGGCGGACAGTTCCGGCTCCGCGGCCGTGTTCGGCGCCCTCGCCGGGGTGCTGCTGCTGGCCGTGTCCCCCCTCCTGGTCGGCCCGTACTGGCACTCCGCCGTGGTGCTCGCCGCGCTGCTGCCGGTCCTGCTGGTCTGGGACGCGCTCAGGCTGGCCTTCATCGCGGTCGGGCAGCTGCGCCGCGCGGTGCTGGTCGACGCGGTGGGTGGGGCGGTGCAGGTCGCGGCGGCGCTCGCCGCGCTCCGCGTGGAGCCGAGCCTGACCTGGCTGATCGTGGGCTGGGGATTCGGCGGCCTGGTCGCCGCGGTCCTGGCGACGGCCCAGGCGGGGACGCTGCCCCGGCTCGGAGCGCCGCGCCGGTGGCTGGCCGAATACGGCAGGCTGGTCCGGCCGTACTTCGTGGAGACCGGAGCACTCTCCCTGGCCGGCTACGCCGTGCTGATCGTCCTGGGCCACGTCGCGGGCCCGGCGGACGTGGGCGCGTGGCGGGCCGCGCTGACGCTTTTCGGCCCGGCGAACGTGGTGATGGCGGCCGGCCGGGTCGCGGTGGTCAGCGAGGTCTCCCGGCTCAGGGACGCGGAACCGGGCCGGATGTTCCGGTTCGCGGCCATGGCCGGGCTGCTGTGCGGGGCCGTGGGCGCCGGGGCGGGCGCCGCCGTGGCGATCCTGCCGGACCCGGTCGGCCGGGCACTGCTCGGCGAGTCGTGGGCGGGCGTGGAACCGCTCGTCCCCGCCTTCACCGCCCTGCTCGTCATCGAGGGACTGGGCCTGGGACCCTACGGCGTGCTGCGCGCCATGGAACGGGTCCGCATGCTCTTCTTCCTGCGGGTGGCGGTCGCCGGAGGACGCGTTCTGGCGGTCACCGTGGGAGCGGCGCTGGCCGGCGCGGTGGGCGCGGCCACGGCGAGCTCGCTGGTCGAGGCCGCAGGATTCCTGACCGCCCTGGCCCTCCTTGCCGCAGTATTCACCACCATGCCGTCCCGTACGCAGCCGACGACGCCCCGAGAGTCGAGAGGGCATCCGTGAACACCAGAGACCTGATCGCCGGAGTCCGCAGAAACCTGCTGCTCGTGATCCTGCTCGCCGTCGCGGGGACGGGCTCCGGGCTCGCGATCGCCCTGCTGCAGCCGGAGGAGTACAAGACCACGACGACCCTGTTCGTCTCCGTCGCGCAGGGCGGCCAGTCCAGCATCGACCAGCGGTACCAGGGCACCCTGTTCACGCAGGAGAGGGTGCGCTCCTACGCCGCGCTCGTCACCACCCCGACGGTGACCAGACCGGTGATCAGGTCACTCGGGCTGCCGCTGAAGCCCGACGAGCTGGCCGAGAGGCTGCAGGTGGACGTACCGGTCGACACCGTCCTGCTCAACATCACCGCCCGGTACGGGGACGCCGCCACCGTGGCGAAGATCGCCAACGCGGTGACCGCGCGGCTCGTCGCGGTGGTCGCCGACCTGGAGGCGCCGGACGAGACCCAGGCCTCGGCGATCCGGGTGAAGGTGGTCAGGGACGCCGCGGTGCCGGAGCGGCCGAGCAGCCCCCGGATCGTCCTCGACGTGGTGCTGGGACTCGCACTCGGGCTCGTCGGGGGCGTCGGCGCGGGCATCCTGCGCGAGACGCTCGACACCCGCCTCCACAGCGCCGCCGACCTGACCCGGGTGAGCGACCACCCCATCCTGGCCATGGTGCCCAAGGACCCCGGCACGCAGGCCACCCCGCTCGTCGGCGACCGGTTCGGCCCCCGCGCCGAGGCGTACCGCAAGCTGCGCACCGCCCTGCGCTTCGTCGGCGTCGACCGGCCCGCCAAGGTGTTCCTGGTCACCAGCCCGCTCATGGGGGACGGGAAGTCGACGACCGCGGTCAACCTGGCCGCGGCGCTGGCGGCGGAGGGGGCCCAGGTGGCCCTGGTCGAGGCCGACCTGCGCCGCCCGGCGCTCGCCTCGATGCTCGGGCTCGTCGGCGAGGCGGGCCTGACCAGCGTCCTCAGCGGGAGGGCCGAGCCGGCCGAGGTCGCCCAGGCGACGGCGGGACCGCACCGGATCACCGTGCTCACCAGCGGGCCGCTCCCGCCCAACCCCAGCGAACTGCTGGGCAGCCGGCGCATGCGGGACCTGCTGGGGCGACTGGCCCAGAGCTTCGACTACGTCATCCTCGACGCCCCGCCCCTGCTGCCCGTCACCGACGCGGCCGTGCTCGCGTCCGAGGTCGACGGGACCATCCTGGTGGCGCGGGCGAAGAAGACCAGGCGCGACGAGCTGCGTGAGGCCCTGACGGCCCTGGAGACGGCCAGGAGCCGCGTCGTCGGAACGGTCTTCAACTGCGGGGCGGCCCCCGGCGCCGACCGGTACGGCCCCTACACGCGGGACACCGCCCAGGACCGGACGGCCGGGGGCCGGAAGGCGAAGAGGGGCGACTCGCCGGTCAGCGGGGACCGAGCAGTTCCCCCAGCGCGCGGCTGAGCGAGTGCCCGATCGCCCGGGCGCACTCCGCGTACCCCTCCGGGGGCCCGCCGTACGGGTCGGCGATCTCGACCGGGCGACCGGCGGGAGACCCGCGGCGCCGCGCGACGGCGCGGACCGCGGCGTGCGCCCGTCCGACGGTGTCGGAGCGGTGGCGGAGTCTCCTGCCCTCCGCGAGATGGGCGAACTCGCGGAGGGTGAAGGTCTTGTGCACCGCGGCCGGTTCCATCGTCACCGCCGAGCCGCGGTGCGCCGTCTCCATGGTGAGGATGAGGTCCGCGTCGTTGACGAGGACGCCGTCGAGCGGTCGCGCGCGGTGAGCGGAGCCGTCCAGGCCGAGGTTCGCCAGCGCGGCGAGGGCGTACGGCGCCATGGGAAGCCCCGCCCGGGCATGAGTGCCCGCGCTCGCCACCGCGATCGGGCAGGGAGAGGAACGCAGCATCGCCTTCGCGATCGTCTCCGCCATCGGGGAGCGGACGATGTTCGCCGTGCAGACGATCAGAATCCGGAAATCCTCCCTCACCCCGGATACTTTAGCCGCGAGCCTGCAGGTCAAGGCCGAAGCGATCTTTGAGGATGCCCCGAATGTTGGGATAGGTCTTGTTCAATTGATGCGCGAGCACCCGGCCCCGCAACCCCGCGGGTCCCGTCTCGTCGAAGGGCTCGATGCGCGGCATCGCGAACAGCCCCGCGTGCTCGGTGTGCCAGAGGGCGCAGGCGTAGCCGAACCCCGCCTCGGCGACGGCCTCCACCTCGCGGGTGCCGTGCTGCCCGTACGGGTAGCAGAACCCGTCGACGGCCTCACCCGTCAGATCCTCCAGCATCGTCCTGCTCGTCACGAGCTCCTCGACCAGCCGCCGGCCGCCGTCCACCGTCGGCAGCCGGGGATGGGTGAGGGAGTGCGAGCCGATCTCCATGCCCGCGGCGGCCGCCTCGCGAAGCTGCTCGGGCGTCATCACGTCCCGGGGGACCCCGGGATCCCACGAACTGTCACCGCCCACGTGGCCGGCGACGACGAACACGGTGGCGGTGAAGCCGTACTCCGCCAGGGCGGGCACGACGGTCGTGGCGAAGTCGGCGTAACCGTCGTCGAAGGTGAGCCCGACCAGCCCGGCGGCCTCGCCCCGCGCCTCGGCGGCCCGGAGCTCCCGCATCGTGACCCCGCGCAGTCCCCGGTCGCGCAGCCAGCGCATGTGGCGGTGGAAACTGCCAGGAGAGACCGTGATGCGCAGCGGATCACGGTCGAATTCCGCCACGGAGTGGTACACCCACACCATTGGCGATTTGTTCCGGCGGATCATTTGGGAAGGCTCCAATCGCACTTATTCGTGCTGGCCTACCATATCGGCGTGAACTCCGCCCCGCGGGTCGCTCTGGTGGTCACGACGATCGGCCGACCCGAGACCCTCGACCGCCTGTTCCGCTCGGTGCTCGGGCAGAGCCCGCCGGTCGCCGAGATGATCGTCGTCGACCAGAGCGGGGAGACGGGGACGGCGGAGGTCGTCGAGCGCTGGAAGGACCGGCTGCCGGTCCGGCGGGTGACCACGCCGCGCGGGCTGTCCGCCGGGCGCAACGCGGGGATGGCGGCGCTCGGAGACTACGACGTCGTCGGCTTCCCCGACGACGACACCTGGTACGCCCCCGACACCCTCACCCGGGTGTGCGAGGCGATGGGCGGGCACGGGGTCGTCTCCGGCAAGCTGCTCGACGCGGCCGGGCGCCCGGCCCAGCTGGCCTTCGGCACCGAACCGGCGGTCCTCGACCGCACCACCGTGTGGTCCCAGGCCATCGAGGCGACGTGTTTCTACACGGCGGCCTTCATGAACGCCGTGGGCCGCTTCGACGAGGGGCTCGGGGCCGGCTGCCCCACGCCGTGGCAGTCGGGAGAGGGGACCGACCTGCTCCTGCGCGGCATGCGGGACGGCTGGTCGGTCGTCTACGACCCGCGTGTCACCGTCTACGAGGACAACCCTTTCGTCCCCGCGGCCGGCACCAGGGAATTCCGCGCCAGGGCACGCCGGGTGGCGCGGGGGACGGGCAGGGTGTACCGCAGGCACTACGGCCGGCGGGCCCGGCTCAGGACGCTGGTCAGACCCCTCGGCGGCGCGTTGCTGAGCGCCGCCCGGGGGCGCTGGCCGGAAGCCGGCTGGCACCTGCAGCGGCTGGTCGGACGGCTGGAGGGCGTCACGGGGGTCGTGCTTCCGCTCCGCCCCGTACGTTCCAAGGCGCCCGCATGATCCATACCGTCTGATTATCACCGTGACGGGGGGCGGCCTCCCCGGTACCGTGAGGTGGGCCGACACTTCCGGGAGACCTCCATGGGAAAGTTCGAAGGAATGGACCCCCAGCTGGTTCGCGACCTGTTGTCCGAGGTGAAGCGGGCGGCGGAGCAGATGCGGAGCGTCGAGGGCAAGGTCGCCCAGGTCATGGGCGGGGCCGGTCTGTCCTCCCAGTCCACCCACCGGCCGGCCCAGATCGCCGACGCGTGCGACGGGATGGTCCGCGACGTCTCGGCCAGAGTGGCCCTGCTCGAGAAGAAGATCGAGCAGAGGACGGGCGACGCCGCCGGGCCGAAGGCCACGGACACCGGGGCCGGGGCGCCCGGGTCCGACGACAAGGACTCGAAGGCGGACGACAAGCCCCGGGTCGGTGAACAGTCGGCCGACGCCGTCCGGCGCGACGACCCCAAGGGCTCCCAGGATTCCTCGAAGGGCGAGGAGGCCAAGCCGGAGACCGGGTCGAAGGGTGAGGACGGTAAGACCGGCAAGGATTCTTCGAAGGGCGGTGAGGCCAAGCCCCAGACTGGGTCCAAGGGCGAGGAGGGCAGGCCCGAGGCCGGGTCCAAGAGCGAGGAGGCCAAGCCCCAGACCGGGTCCAAGGGTGAGGAGGGCAGGCCCGAGGCCGGGTCCAAGGGTGAGGAGGCCAAGCCCCAGACCGGGTCCAAGGGCGAAGAGGGCAGGCCCGAGGCCGGGTCCAAGGGCGAGGAGACTTCCCCGCGCGGCGAGTCCAGGGAGATCCTCAAGCCCGGTACGGGGCCGGAGGGCGCCAATGATCCCAAGCCGGAGACCGGCTCGAAGGGTGACGAGGTCTCCCCCCGCGACGGAGGCGGCGCCGGGAATCCGGAGGAGGCCGTCGAGCCGGAGACGCCGGAGCCCGAACCCGTCCCCGAGGCTCCCAGAGCCGATGAGAGCCGTCCGGAGGAACCCGGGTTCGAGGATGTCGACCCACCGGCCCCGGAGCCGGACGATGGCTCTCAGCGCGGCGAGCGGCCTGTTGACACGGCACCGCCGGAGACACCGGAGCCCGAGACCGCCCCCCGGATGCCCGAGGGCGAGGGGAGCCGTCCGGAGACGCCCCGCGTCGAGGATCTGAAACCGGCGGTTCCGGGACCGGGTGACGGTCACCAGAACGGCCAGCAGCCCGCCGACACCGTGCGGCCGGACATCATCTCGGCCAACGACAGGTCACCGGGCACGGGTGACACCGGGTCCAACGTCTCGAACACCGGGAACGACACGGGGGCGAACACCCCCGCCAACGACCCGGATGCCAAGGGCGACGCGGGTGTCAAAGGTGATGAGCGTTCGCCGAGGGAGGGCGGTGGTGTGTCCGCCGCTGATCCGGATGCCAAGGGTGACGCGGGTGCCAAGGGTGATGAGCGTTCGCCGAGGGAGGGCGGTGACGCGTCCGGTACCGACGATGTCTACGACACCCCGCGCAAGGAGCACCCCGACGACGTCGACCAGACCGGCGATCCCAAGGCGAAGATCGTGGAAGTCGACGGGGCGAAGGTGCTGCAGATCCCGCTCGACGCGCCCACGGCGGCCGAGGTGGAGGAACTGCTCAAGAACATCGAGGACATCCCGCCGCTGGACATGCCCGTGGTCGACGGTGTCTCCGGGACCACCGGAACCCCCGGCCAGGTCGAGCCGCACAGTCCGCTGCCGTCGGCCAAGCCCGACCACCCCGTTCTCGACACCGCGGGACCGGCCACGGACCAGACCGTCCAGCCGCCGGGCACCGGTGACGTCACCCCCCAGCCCGAGGTCACCGCCTCCGGCGAGCCCGCGGCCCCGTCGCCGCAGTCCGTTCAGGACACCCAGGACACCCGGGCTGCCCAGGACACCCGGCCCGCCCAGTCCGGCCAGTCCGCCGGGGCGCAGGCGTCCGCTCCGGTGCCGTCGATCGGCGAGGCCGCGTCCGGGGAGGAGCCGAAGCGGTCGGACGCACCGCCCCCGCAGGCCGGGGCGGCTCCCGGGGGCGGTGCGCAGGCGGCGGGTGAGGGGTCGGTCGCGAGGTGGGCCGGCGACGGCGACGACGTCGTCACCGTGGAGGCGCGCCCGCTCGACCTGGACGCGCTCAAGACGCTCGCCGACAACGTCCGCGAGATCGAGCCGCTGGAGACGCCGGGCGTGCAGGTCCCCGACGGCGAGACATGGGGGCGGGGTGCCTGGGCGCCCATGGACGTCGGGCCCGACGGCCCGGCGGGCGACGTCGACCCGGGGGATCCGTTGCGGCCCATCCCGCCCCCCGGTGGCGGCCGATGAGCCGGACCCGGCGGGCGACACGGCGTACGGCGCCCGCGTCCGCGGTCCCGGAGCACCGGGCGTGGGGCGAGGTCGCCGGCTCGGGGCACCGGAAGCGGGGCGAGGCCGCCGGCTCGGCACGGCGGACGCGCGCCCGGGGCCGCGGGTCCGGCGCGACGTGCGGGAGGCCGTCCGGGTCCGACGCGACGAGCAGGAGGCAGGGAGCGTGACAGCGAGCGTGAGGAGCCTGTGATGTTCGTGGATCCACCCGCACCGCAGCCGTTGCAGCCGGGGGAGACCCCGCCGTCGTCGGCGACCGCCGGGCTGCCGTCGCCCGACGCCGCGACGTCGTGGGAGTTCAACCCCGACTACCAGCGGCTGGTCATGGCGTGGAAGCAGGTCCTGCCCGTGCTCGACACGCTGACCAGCAGTCTCGACAGGGCCTACCAGCTCGCCAGGAGCCGGGACGTCTGGGACGCCCCCGTCTCCGGTCGTTACGTCGAGGACATGGCCGAGTGGCGCACCCGCCTCGGCCTGTACCGGCAGGCCATCCTGACCTCGATCAGCGACCAGGCGGCCGACACGCCGAGGTGGGTGCCGACCAACGCCGGAGCGCCGCACGCCTTCTCCTGACGGGCCGGGCCGCCTCCGCGCGGGCGGTTCCGCCGCGCCGAGGCGGCCCTGACATGGGAGAGCCGGGGATGCCGGGCTTACAGTGGGGTGGAGTCGTCATCCCGGGGTGTGAGCCATGGGCGCAGAGCCTTACTACGGGCCTGATTTCGGTCTCCTCAGCAGCGAAGATCCTCAGATCGCGAGTGTGCTCCTCGACGAGCTCGACCGGCTCCGCGGCGGAATCCAGCTGATCGCGAGCGAGAGCTTCGCGTCGCCCGCCGTGCTGGCCGCGCTCGGCTCGACGCTGAACGGCAAGTACGCCGAGGGCTACCCCGGCAGGCGCTACTACCCGGGGTGCGAGGTCGTCGACCGCGCCGAGGAACTCGCCGTGGACCGCGCCAAACGGCTCTTCGGCGCCGAGCACGTCAACGTCCAGCCCCACTCGGGCACCTCGGCCAACCTCGCGGCCTACGCGGCCCTGCTCCAGCCGGGCGACACCCTGCTGGCGATGGCGCTGTCGCACGGGGGCCACCTCACGCACGGCTCCCGGGTCAACTTCTCCGGCCGCTGGTTCGACGTCGTGGCGTACGGGGTGCGCAGGGACACCGAGCTGATCGACTACGACGAGGTCAGGGAGCTCGCGCTGCGGCACCAGCCGAAGATGATCATATGCGGCGCCACCGCCTACCCCCGCGAGATCGACTTCTCGGCCTTCCGGGGGATCGCCGACGAGGTCGGCGCCTGGCTGATGGCCGACGTGGCGCACACCGTGGGTCTCATGGCGGGCAAGGCCCTGCCCTCCGCCGTGCCGTACGCCGATGTGGTGACCTTCACCACGCACAAGGCGCTGCGCGGCCCCAGGGGCGGCGGCATCATGTGCACGGCGGAGCTGGCGGCGAAGATCGACCGGGCGGTCTTCCCGTTCGTCCAGGGCGGCCCGCTCATGAATGCGATCGCGGCCAAGGCGGTGGCCTTCGGAGAGGCGCTGCGGCCGGAGTTCGCCGAGTACGCGCACCGGGTGGTGAGCAACGCCCGGGTGCTGGCCGACGCGCTGGCGGCAGAGGGCATGCGGCCGGTCTCCGGCGGCACCGACAGCCACCTCGCCCTGATCGACCTGCGTGATGTCGGGGTCTCCGGCGCGGTGGCCGAGCAGCGCTGCCGGTCCGCAGGCATCACGCTGAACCGCAACGCGATCCCGTACGATCCGGAGCCCCCCACCGTGACCTCCGGCATCAGGGTCGGCACCCCCTGCGTCACGACGCAGGGGATGGGGTCGGAGGAGATGAAGGAGGTGGCGTCGATGACCGCTCAGGTGATCCGCAATCCCGACGCGGCGGCGGAGACCCGTGAGCGCGTCGCGGCCCTCACGAGGGCCCATCGCATATATCCCAGCGAACTATGAGCTGTTCTGTGTTGTTTTCCGGTCACAGCTGGCCGGACTATCCGCGAAACTAGGTCCGTGCGCGAATACCTACTCATGGCACTGGTGGCGGCGGCGGTGACCTATCTGCTGGTCCCGCTGGTCCGCGTTTTCGCCATCCGCATCGGTGCCATGCCCGAGGTCCGCGACCGCGACGTGCACACCACGCCGACTCCCAGGCTCGGCGGCCTGGCGATGTACGGCGGGCTCGTCGCGGGTCTGCTGATCGCCGGAGAGCTGCCCTACGCGGGCGGCAAGCTGGCGGCCGAGGGCGACGGCAAGACGGTGATCGCGCTCATCGTCGCGGGTGGCGTCATCACGCTGACCGGCTTCCTGGACGACTGGTGGGGGATGGACGCCCTCATCAAGCTCGCCGGCCAGATCGGCGCGGCGGGCGTGCTCGTGGCCTTCGGCGTCAGCCTCCCCTGGCTGCCGTGGCCCTCACAGCTCGGCGGGACCATCGTCCTCGACTCGACGCTGAGCGCGCTGATCACGATCATGATCGTGGTCGTCATGATCAACGCGGTGAACTTCGTCGACGGACTCGACGGTCTGGCGGCCGGCATCGTGGGCATCGCCGCCATGGCCACGTGGACGTACTCCGTGGCCCTGTCGAGGGACTTCGGCGACACCAGCATCAACGTCACCGCGGCGATCACCTCGGTGCTCATCGGCGTCTGCCTGGGCTTCCTGCCGCACAACTTCCACCCGGCGAAGATCTTCATGGGCGACACGGGGGCGATGCTGATCGGCCTGGTCCTCGCCTCCACGATGATCACCGTGACCCCCCTCGAGACCAGCAGCATCAACCGCTTCCCGGTGATCCTGCCCCTCCTCGTGCCGGTCGCGATCCTGGTGCTCCCGCTGCTCGATCTGGTCATGGCGGTGATCCGGCGCACCTCCAAGGGCCTGTCGCCCTTCGCCCCCGACCGTGGGCATCTGCACCACCGCCTGCTCGACATCGGCCACTCGCACCGCCGCAGCGTCCTGATCATGTACGCGTGGACGTTCCTGTTCGCCTTCGCGGTCGTGGCGCTGTCCATCGAGGGCGTACCGCTGATCCTGTTCCCGCTGACCGTGCTGCTGGCCGTCGGCGTCCTGGTCACGATGGCGCTGCCCCGCTGGCGGGCCCGCCGCGATGTCGCCAACGCGGCCGACGCCAGGGGGACCGGCGCCGGGCCGGCCCCGGCCCCGCAGGCGGGAGCGGCCGGGCCGTCCGCTTTCGACCGGCCGGCTCCCGAGCGTTCCGTCTTCGACCGGCCCGTCCCCGGGCCCTCGGCTTTCGACCGGCCCGTTCCCGGTTCGTCCGCGTTCGACCGCGCGGGCCCTGAGCGTTCCGTCTTCGACCGGCCGGCTCCCGGTTCGTCCGCGTTCGACCGGCCCGTCGCCGGTCGCCCCGCCGCCGACCGGCCCCTCTCCGAGCGGCCCGGTCCCGACCAGGCCGGCCCCGGCCGGTCCGTGCCCCCCGGCGGTGCTCCGTCACCGTCCCGCCCGCACCCGTATCCGCCGGGGACCCCCGGCCGCCGCCCGCCCGGCGGAGACGACACGGCCGCGCTGTCGACGCTGTCCGACCTGTCACTCAGCGCGCCGCGCCCCGGTTTCTCAAACCCTGAGACACCAGGCTGAGCACCATGCCGTCACCTGTTGATCGTTTACTTGAAACGGCAGGTAAAGGCGGCCTTCTGTGAGCTTGTGATAGCTTTCACTAGCAGGTGGTCGATCGAATGAGACCTGCAAGGTAGCAATCGCTCGCTTGATAACAGTTACTTGGAGTGCCGATGCAGGCCAACGACGTGCGCCTTCTGAAGGGAGCGGCGATACCCACGCTGCTCGTGGGCCTGGTCGTGGTCCTCGTCGCGACCCTCTTCGCCGGTGTCAAGGGGGCGCTCGGCGCCGCGATCGGGCTGCTGGTCGTCTGCGCCTTCTTCTCCCTCGGCATCGTCGCGGTCTCCTACGCCAGCCGGGTCTCGCCCATGATGATGATGACCGCGGCGGTGCTGAGCTACGCGGTCAAGATCATCATTATCATGGCGCTGCTCAAGACGTTCGAGGACGCCACCGCCTTCGAGCCGAAGGCCTTCGGGTGGGCGGCGATCGCGTGCACGCTCGCCTGGACGGTCGGCGAGATGCGGGGCTTCATGAAGCTCCGGATGCTCTACGTCGATCCCGACGGTGAGCTTCCCGGCCGGGGTGGTTCCCGATGAGGCGTATGATCTCGCTGACGCTTCCGACCCCGCCCGATATGACTAGTCGATACAGCGACTGCTATCGTCATGCCCGCGATGAGCGAAAAGAAAATCCGGCCCGAAGACGACGGCCGCGACTTCGCCAACGCCGCCTGGTCCATTCCCAGCTATCTCCTGTCAGGGATGATCCTGTACGGCGGTGCGGGCTGGTTGCTGTCCAAGTGGACTGGCGTGGTCGCCTTCACTCCGATCGGATTGATCCTCGGGGTCGCTCTAGCCATCTACCTGGTCTACCGGAAGTACGGTCGCTAGCCTTCGGCAGCGGTCGCTTCGCTGACGAAGCCATTTCGATCCACTACCACGCTGAAGGGAACGCCGCGTGAGCACGCTGACGCTCCTCGCTCCCGGGGACGAGTTCACGCCTCCGGGCCTCGAACTCTTCGACACCCCCCCGATCATTCCCGGCGTCGACTGGTTCACGAAGCCGGTGCTGCTGGCCCTGCTGAGCACGGTCATCGTCGTTGCCTTCTGCTGGTCCGCCTTCGCCAACCCGAAGATCGTGCCCCGGGGCGTGCAGAACGTCGCCGAGGTGGGTTACATGTTCGTCCGCGACCAGGTCGCCCGGCCGTTCCTCGGTAAGGACGCCGACCGGTGGATGGGCCTGCTGCTCAGCATCTTCTTCCTGGTCTGGGTCTGGAACCTGATGGGGGTCATCCCCGTCGTGCAGTTCCCGGTCGCCTCGCATATCGCCTTCCCGGTCGTGCTCGCGCTCAGCATCTACGTTCTCAAGGTCTACCTTGGCATCAAGCACCAGGGCGCGGTCGGCTACTTCAAGAACATGATGTTCCCGCCGGGGCTGCCCAAGCCGATCTACGTGCTGCTGGCCCCGATCGAGTTCCTCTCGAACCTGATCATCGCGCCCTTCACCCACGCGGTGCGACTGTTCGCCAACATGTTCGCCGGCCACATCATCCTGGCCTTCTTCAGCCTCGTCGGCTTCTGGTTCCTCTTCGAGAAGCTCACCCCGCTGGGCGCCCCGCTCGGCGTGGTCGGGGTCATCATGACGATCGCCATGACCGGCTTCGAGATGTTCATCCAGTTCCTGCAGGCGTTCCTCTTCGCGATGCTCGCCGCGATGTACATCGGCAACTCGCTCCACGCAGAGCACTAGACCGCCGAGAACTAGACCTTCGTCGAATATCCAGACCGGTGAAGCCCTCACCGGCCGACCAGTAAAGGAAAAAGACACAATGAGCGTCCTCGCTGAGGTCACCGGCTCCCTCGGTTCCATCGGCTACGGCCTCGCCGCCATCGGCCCCGGCATCGGCGTCGGCATCATCTTCGGTCAGGGTGTGCAGGCCATCGCCCGCCAGCCCGAGGCCTA
Organism: Streptosporangium fragile; assembly: GCF_039534445.1. Taxonomy (NCBI): domain Bacteria; kingdom Bacillati; phylum Actinomycetota; class Actinomycetes; order Streptosporangiales; family Streptosporangiaceae; genus Streptosporangium; species Streptosporangium fragile. Next base: position 27,241 of record NZ_BAAAVI010000038.1, read on the forward strand.
CGGCCTGATCCGCCAGAACATGCTGCTCGGCTTCGTTCTCACCGAGGCGCTGGCCCTCATCGGCCTCGTTGCGCCGTTCATGTTCGGTCAGTAAGACGCACAAAAACCCCTGACGGAAGGCTGCACCCATGATTCAGGCAGCTTCGCTCCTGGCAGCGGAGGAGGGCACCAACCCCCTCCTCCCGCACGCTTACGAGCTTGTCGTCGGTGTCTTCGCGTTCTTCGTCGTTGTCCTCGTCGTCGGTCGCATCCTCACCCCGCGCATCCAGAAGACTCTGGCTGAGCGAACCGATGCGATCGAGGGCGGTATCAAGCGGGCAGAGGACGCGCAGGCAGAGGCCCAGGCGCTGCTCCAGCAGTACAAGGACCAGCTCGCCGAGGCTCGTCACGAGGCTTCCCGCCTGCGTGAGGAGGCCCGCGAGCAGGGCGCGCAGATCAAGGCCGAGCTCCGCGAGGAGGCTCAGGCCGAGGCCCGCCGCCTGGTCGAGGCCGCGCACGCCCAGATCGAGGCCGATCGTCAGCAGGCGTTCGCCCAGCTCCGTGCGGAGCTCGGCCGCCTCTCGATCGAGCTGGCCGGCCGCATCGTCGGTGAGTCCCTGGAGGACGAGGCGCGTCAGCGCCGCACCGTCGACCGTTTCCTCGACGAGCTCGAGTCGAGCAGCGCGGCGGTCCGCTGATGACGGAGCGAACCCGACGCAGTGAGCGCGGCGCCGCCCGCCGTACCGGCGGGCCGCGCGGCGAACGAGGCGCGGTGAGCGACCGATGAGGGGCCTGAGCAAGGCTTCGCTGGCCGAGGTCGAAGAGCGCTTCAACGCTGTCGCGGGGAGCGCCGACCTCGGCTCGCTGGCCGACGAGCTTTTCGCGGTCGTCGACCTGTTCGACCGTGAGCACGGCCTCCGCCGCAGCCTGTCCGACCCCGCCCGGCCCGCGGACCAGAAGGCGCAGGTCGCCCGGGTCCTGCTGGAGGGCAAGGTCAGTCCCGCGGCGTTGGAGACGGTCGTCACGGCCGTCTCCGTCAAGTGGACGCGCTCCGGTGACCTGGCCGCCGCCCTGGAGCGTCTCGGTGTCGTCGCCGCGGCGGCCGAGGCCGAGGCGCAGAGCAGGCTCGACGACGTCGAGGACGAACTGTTCCGGTTCGGCCGCATCGTCGCCTCGAACCTGGACCTGTCCCGGGCCCTGACCGACCCGGCCTCTCCGGAGGCGGCCAAGCGGGAGCTCCTGAGCTCCCTGCTCACCGGCAAGGTCGCCCCCACCACCCTCCGCCTGGTCACCCAGCTTGTGGTCCATCCGCGAGGACGTAGCCTGGAAGGTGGCCTGGAAGAGTTCGGCAAGCTGGTCGCCGCCCAGCGGCAGCGCCTGGTCGCGGTGGTGCGCAGCGCCGTCGAGCTCTCCGAGGTGCAGAAGCAGCGCCTCGCCGCGTGGCTGCGCACCTCGTACGGCCGTGACGTTCACCTGAACGTCGAGGTGGACCCGCGGGTTCTCGGTGGGTTCTCGGTGCATATCGAGGACGACCTCATCGACACCACCATCGCGGGACGAATCGAAGAAGTCCGCCGCCGGTTGGCCGGCTAGGCGAATAGGGAGACTGAAGAGAGATGGCGGAGCTTACGATCCGGCCGGACGAGATCCGGGACGCACTTGAGCGCTTCGTCCAGGCGTACGAGCCGGAAGGCGCCGCGCGTGAGGAGATCGGGACCGTCGTCGACTGCGGCGACGGCATCGCCCATGTCTCCGGCCTTCCCTCGGCGATGGCGAACGAGCTGCTTGAGTTCGAGGACGGCACGCGTGGCCTGGCACTGAACCTGGACGTCCGGGAGATCGGTGTCGTTATCCTGGGCGACTTCAGCAAGATCGAGGAGGGCCAGTCGGTCCGCCGGACGGGCGAGGTCCTGTCCGTGCCGGTCGGCGACAACTTCCTCGGTCGCGTGGTCGACCCGCTGGGCGTCCCCCTCGACGGTAAGGGCGCCATCGAGTCCGAGGGGCTGCGGGCCCTGGAGCTCCAGGCCCCCTCGGTGGTCCAGCGCCAGCCGGTGAAGGAGCCCCTCGCCACCGGCATCAAGGCCATCGACGCCATGACCGCGATCGGCCGGGGTCAGCGCCAGCTGATCATCGGCGACCGCGGCACCGGCAAGACCGCGATCGCCGTGGACACCATCCTCAACCAGCGGGAGAACTGGCTCTCCGGTGACCCCGCCCGGCAGGTGCGCTGCGTCTACGTCGCGGTCGGTCAGAAGGGCTCCACGATCGCCCAGGTGCGGGCCCGGCTCGAGGAGGCCGGCGCGATGGAGTACACCACCATCGTCGCCGCCCCGGCCTCCGACCCGGCCGGTTACAAGTACCTGGCGCCCTACACCGGTTCGGCCATCGGCCAGCACTGGATGTACCAGGGCAAGCACGTCCTCATCGTCTTCGACGACCTGACCAAGCAGGCCGACGCCTACCGCGCCGTCTCCCTGCTGCTGCGCCGTCCGCCGGGCCGCGAGGCCTACCCGGGCGACGTCTTCTACCTCCACTCCCGTCTGCTGGAGCGCTGCGCCAAGCTCTCCGACGACATGGGCGGTGGCTCGATGACGGGTCTGCCGATCATCGAGACCAAGGGCAACGACGTGTCGGCGTTCATCCCGACCAACGTCATCTCCATCACCGACGGCCAGGTCTTCCTGGAGACCGACCTGTTCAACGCGGGTGTCCGCCCCGCCATCAACGTCGGTGTGTCGGTCTCCCGAGTCGGTGGCTCGGCGCAGACCAAGGCGATGAAGGCGGTGGCCGGTACGCTGCGTCTCGCCCTCTCCCAGTACCGCGACCTGGAGGCGTTCGCCTCCTTCGCCTCCGACCTGGACGCGGCCTCCAAGGCGCAGCTGGAGCGCGGCCAGCGCCTGGTCGAGCTGCTCAAGCAGCCGCAGTACAGCCCGTTCCCGGTGGAGCAGGAGGTCGTCTCGATCTGGGCCGGCACGACCGGTGAGCTCGACGACGTCCCGGTCGAGGACATCCGCCGCTTCGAGAAGGAGTTCCTCGACTACATCGGCCGCGAGCACAAGGGCATCCTCGACGGCATCCGCGAGACCAAGACCCTGCCCGGTGACACGGTCACCGCGCTCAAGGACGCCATCACCGAGTTCAAGAAGAGCTTCGAGACCTCCTCCGGTGAGCTGCTCGTCAACGAGGAGCCGGTCGCCGCGCTCGGTGTCGAGTCGGTCGGCCAGGAGAAGATCAAGAAGCAAGTCCGCACGGTCGAGAAGAAGTAGCCGATGGGTGCCCAGCTAAGAGCGCTGCGGCGGCGGATCAAGTCGGTCAAGTCCACCGCCAAGATCACGCGTGCCCAGGAGCTCATCGCGTCGTCGCGCATCGTGCGGGCGCAGCTCCGGATGCAGGCGGCCGTGCCGTACGAGCGTGAGATCACTCGCGCCGTGACGGGCGTCGTCAGCAACACCGCCAGCGTCGACCACCCGCTGACGGTGGCGAAGGAGCGCCCGACCAAGGCCGCGGTGCTCATCGTCACCAGCGACAGCGGGTTCTGCGGCGGCTTCAACGCCAACATCCTGCGTGAGGCCGAGGCGCTCGGCGGCCTGCTGCGGAGCAGGGGCGTCGAGCCCGTACCCTTCGTGACGGGGCGCAAGGGTGTCGCCTGGCACTCCTTCCGCAACCGCGCGATGGGCGGGCAGTGGACCGGATTCTCCCGCAAGCCCGCGTACTCCGACGCCAAGGCGATCGCCGGCACGCTGATCGACGCGTTCTCGGCCGAGGACGGGGTGGACGAGATCCACATCGTCTCCACCGAGTTCGTCTCGATGCTGACGCAGGAGGTCGTGGTCAAGCGGATCCTTCCCCTGGTGGTCGAGGAGACCACGGAGAAGCCCGACACGCCGCTGCCCTACTTCGAGTTCGAGCCCACGGCGGGCGATGTGCTCGACTCGCTGCTGCCGCGCTACGTGGAGTCGCGCATCTTCACCGCGCTGCTCCAGTCGGCGGCCTCCGAGGAGGCCTCGCGTCGCCGGGCCATGAAGTCGGCGACGGACAACGCCAACGAGCTCATCCGCGTGTTCACCCAGCAGATGAACCAGGCCCGCCAGGCCGAGATCACCCAGGAAATCAGCGAGATCGTCGGTGGCGCCAACGCGCTGGCTGACGCCGCAGCGGGGAAAGAGTGAAATGACTGCACAGACTGTTGAGACCGGCGTGGGCCGCGTCGCGCGGGTCACCGGTCCCGTCGTCGACGTGGAGTTCCCCGTCGAGGCGATGCCCGATATCTACAACGCGCTCAACGTCGAGGTCACCCTCGGCGGGGAGACCAAGGTCCTGACCCTGGAGGTCGCCCAGCACCTGGGTGACAACCTCGTCCGCGCCATCTCCATGCAGCCCACCGACGGCCTGACCCGGGGCGCCCCGGTGACCGACACCGGCGCGGCCATCTCGGTGCCGGTCGGCGACGTCGTCAAGGGCCACGTGTGGAACGCCCTCGGTGAGGCGCTGGACGTCGAGACCGCCTCGCTCAAGGTCAACGAGCGCTGGGGCATCCACCGCCCGTCGCCGTCCTTCGACGCCCTCGAGTCGCGCACCGAGATGCTCGTCACCGGCATCAAGGTCATCGACCTGCTCACCCCGTACGTGCAGGGCGGCAAGATCGGCCTGTTCGGTGGTGCGGGCGTCGGCAAGACCGTTCTGATCCAGGAGATGATCCGCCGGGTCGCCCGCAACTTCGGTGGCACCTCGGTGTTCGCCGGCGTCGGCGAGCGCACCCGTGAGGGCAACGACCTCTGGCTGGAGATGGATGAGGCGGACGTCCTCAAGGACACCGCGCTCGTCTTCGGCCAGATGGACGAGCCCCCGGGCACCCGTCTGCGCGTCGCGCTCTCCGCCCTCACCATGGCGGAGTACTTCCGTGACGTGCAGAAGCAGGACGTGCTTCTGTTCATCGACAACATCTTCCGGTTCACCCAGGCCGGTTCCGAGGTGTCCACCCTGCTCGGCCGCATGCCGTCCGCGGTGGGTTACCAGCCGACCCTGGCCGACGAGATGGGCGTCCTCCAGGAGCGCATCACCTCCACCCGCGGTCACTCGATCACCTCGATGCAGGCGATCTACGTCCCCGCGGACGACATCACCGACCCGGCCCCGCACAACGCCTTCGCGCACCTCGACGCGCAGACCGTTCTGTCGCGGCCGATCTCGGAGAAGGGCATCTACCCCGCGGTGGACCCGCTCGACTCCACCTCGCGGATCCTCGACCCGCTGATCGTGGGTGAGGAGCACTACCGCGTGGCCCAGGAGACCAAGCGGATCCTGCAGAAGTACAAGGAACTGCAGGACATCATCGCGATCCTCGGTATCGACGAACTCTCCGAAGAGGACAAGGTCACCGTCAACCGGGCCCGCCGCATCGAGCGCTTCCTGTCTCACCCGATGTACGCCGCCGAGGCGTTCACCGGCCAGCCGGGCGAGACCGTCCCGCTGGACGAGACGATCGCCTCGTTCAAGGGCCTGTGCGCGGGCGACTACGACCACCTGCCCGAGCAGGCGTTCTTCATGGTCGGCGGCATCGACCAGGCCGTCGCCAAGGCCAAGGAACTCGCCCGCTAGTCGCCTTCGGTGCCGGTGCGGCCCGGCCGCACCGGCACCTGGTTCGACAAGGAACTGGAGAGAAAGTGGCGAAGCTGCGAGTAGGCGTCGTCTCCCCGGAGCGTGAGCTCTGGTCTGGCGAGGCCGACATGGTGATTGCCAAGACCGTCGACGGCGAGATCGGTATCATGCCTAAGCACGCGCCCGTGCTCGGTGTTCTCGTCGAGGGCGGCCTGCTGACGGTCAAGCGCGGTGACGGCGAGGCCGATCTCGTCGCCGCCGTCCACGGAGGTTTCCTCTCGGTGGCCAACGACGAGGTGTCGATCCTCGCCGAGGTGGCCGAGCTCGGCTCCGAGGTCGACATCCCCCGGGCCAAGAACGCCCTGGACCGGGCCCAGGCCTCCGTCGAGGCCAACCAGGCGGACGCGGACGCGGCCGCCGAGGCCAAGCGCGCGCGGGCCCGACTGCGCGCGGCGGGCGCGGAAGTCGGATAAATTCTGCTTCTCGGCGTTGGGGTTTTTGGGGGCGGGCAGACATGGTGGTGCTGGACGTACTCATCGTGGTGGGGCTGCTCGTCGCCCTACTGGCGTTCCGGGTGCTCTTCCTGATCCGCTCCCGCGGGTCGGTCCTGTGTTGCCTGCGCCCCATGTCCGGTGAGCGAGGCTGGCGGGTCGGGGCGGCCCGCTATGCCGACGGTCACCTCAACTGGATCCCGCTCATAGGTCTGCTGCCAAGGCCGCGCCACGTCATCGTGAGGCGCGGCCTTGTCATTTCCGGGCGTCGCAGGATCGGGCCCGGCGAGTTCTACGGGTTCCTGGAGGGTGTGACCGCGTTGGAGGTCCGCAACGGCGAGAGCGCCTTCGAACTCGCCATGGGCTACCGGGCGCTGACCGGTTTCGTGGCCTGGCTGGAGTCCGCCCCGCCGAGCGCCTATCTCGACGTGGCCTGAGTCCCGGGTGCCGGGCGGCTTTCTCGACATGACCTGACCAGGCGCTGAGCGCTTTTTCTCCGGTTCGCGCCGGGCGTGCCATCGCGGTGGGAACCGTCCTCTCGGCTACATTTGATCTTCCATCAACTACTCCGAGTAGCGAGTCGTGCGCGGAAGGTGTGTTCCTGTGCCTCTCCAGCACGCGAGCTGCTCCTTTGGCGTGCGCGAACGCGCACGGTAGGAGGAAGATCATGAGTGTTGTGTTGTCCCGTGCCGGCGGGCTGGCCCGGCTGGCCGTGGCGCTGCCGGCGGCCTGCGCCCTCGTCCTGACGGTCGGGGCGGCCGCTCCCGCGCCGGCCGAGGGACGGGCGGCCGTCCCGGCCGGGGCGCCGCTGGTGAACAACGGCAGCTTCGAGTGGCCGTGGAGCCCGGGCAGCACCGAACTGGGCGTCGGGAGCACCATCGGGGCGTGGCGGGTCACCGGCGGTTCCGTCGACCTGGTGGGTGTGAACAGTTTCTGGCCGGCCTTCAAGGGACGCCAGTCCGTGGACCTCACGGGCACCGAGCCCGGGACGATCCAGCAGGTCATCCCGACCCTTCCCGGGCGGTGCTACAACGTGGTCTTCGCCCTGGCAGGCAACACCTACGGGGGTCCGGTGATCAAGCGGGGGTACGTCCGGGTCAGCCAGGGCCCGCTCATCGTGCAGAAGAACTTCGCCTTCGACACCACCGACAAGTCGCCGCAGGACATGGGCTACGTCAAGGAGGGCTTCGGCTTCTGCTCGCAGGGTGAGCGGGCGATCCTGCGCTTCGTCTCGGCCACCGCGGGGGCGTACGGCCCGGTGATCGACGACGTGGTGGTCATGCCGAGGTTCCACCCCCTGGACCTCCACGCGGGCTCCATCAAGCTGGGGCCTGACGAGGCGGACCTCGACAACCACGTCGCGATCCCCGGCAACGGCGACTGACGTCCGGCGGTTCCGAGGCCCCGGAGCGCGCGCCGGGGCCTCCGGCCGGGGAGAGAGCCCCCCGGTGAACCGGATTCGAGCTCCCCCCGCGTCCCCCGAGGCGCATCCGGTGCCGAGCACCCGGTCAACGCCTCGGCGATCCCGCGCCCGGCGGCACGGAACCGTGAAACCGGGACCCCGGTGGTCCGTCACGCGACCCTGCGGAAACCCCGTCCCGGCAGGGGCCGGCCATCCGGCGGCGGGACCGGGCCGGCGTTCGGGGGCAGGCTACTTGCGGGTGCCACCCGGCTTCCAGAGGACCTCGTCGCCGTCGGCGGCGACCCGGCAGAGGATGAACATCAGGTCGCTCAGCCGGTTGAGATACTTGGCGGTCAGCGGGTTGACGTCGTCGTGGGCCTCCAGCGCCACCCAGACGGTCCGTTCGGCCCGCCGGACGACGGTCCTGGCGACGTGGAGCTGGGCGACGACCGGGGTGCCGCCCGGGAGGACGAAGCTGCGCAGCGGCTTGAGCCGCTCGTTGAACTCGTCGCACCGCGCCTCCAGCCACTCGACGTAGGAGGGCTCGACCCGCAGCGGCGGGAACTCGGGATCCGGCGTGACGGGGGTGCTCAGGTCGGCCCCGACGTCGAACAGCTCGTTCTGCACGCGTGCGAGCACCGCGGTGACGTCCTCCGCCAGGACACCCATGGCCAGGGCCACCCCGATCGCCGCGTTCGCCTCCTCCACGTCCGCGTACGCGGCAAGGCGCGGGTCGGTCTTGCGGGTGCGGCTCATGTCGCCGAGCGCGGTCGTGCCGTCGTCTCCGGTGCGGGTGTAAATCTTGGAGAGCACCACCGGGTTGTCTCTGTCTGCTCGCGTCATGTGCCTCAGCGTATCGACCCCAGAAATGGCCCTGATTAACCTGATAGCGGACAATATGATTTGCCGATGGCTTCTGGTTTTTACCTGCGATTCCCCCACATCTCCGGCGAGACGCTGACCTTCGTCGCCGACGACGACGTCTGGGTCGCCCCGGCGGACGGCGGCCGGGCGTGGCGCCTGTCCGCGGACCGGGCTCCCGCGGGCCACCCCCGCCTCTCGCCCGATGGTACGAAGGTCGCCTGGACCGGTGTCCGCGACGGCGCTCCCGAGGTCTACCTGGCCGATCTGGAGTCCGGTTCGGCCGAGCGGCTGACCTACTGGGGAGACGTCCGGACTCGCACGCGCGGCTGGACGCCGGACGGCAAGGTGCTCGCGATCAGCGCGACCGGCAGGCCGTTCGCCTCGCAGACCTGGGCCTACGAGCTGAGCGAGGGGCTCGCCGAGCCGCTGCCGTACGGGCCGGTCGTGGACCTGTCGGTGACCGGGGAGGCGGTGGCGCTGCTGGTCGCCGGGCTCTCCCGGGACCCGGCCACCTGGAAGCGCTACCGGGGCGGCACGGCCGGGCGCCTGTGGGTCCGGCGGGGGGACGAGGGCTTCACCCGGCTCCTGGCGGATCTCAACGGCCACCTCGCCGGCCCGATGCTCGTCGGCGGGCGGCTCGCCTTCCTCTCCGACCACGAGGGCGTGGGCAACCTCTACTCCTGCGAGCTGGACGGCACCGGCCTGCGCCGGCACACCGACCACGACGTCTTCTACGCCCGGCACGCCACCACCGACGGGACCAGGATCGTCTACCAGAACGCCGGCGACCTCTACCTCCTCGACGACCTCGGCGCCGAGACCCGCAAGCTCGACGTCACCCTCGGCTCCCCGGTCCGGGGACGGCAGCCCTACCAGGTCAACGCGGGCAGGCGGCTGCACGACCTGGCGGTGGACGCGACCGGGCGGGCCAGCGCGGTGGAGGTCCAGGGCACGGTGCACTGGGTGACCCACCGGGACGGCCCGGCACGCCAGCTCAGCACCGGCCTGTCGGCGGGGCGGCCCCGCCTGCTCGGTCCCGACCGGGTGGTGTGGGTCTTCGACGACGGCCTGGTGCAGGGGCTGGAGATCTGCCCGGCCGGGGGAGGCGAGACCCGCAGGATCGCCGCCGGTCTGCTCGGCGAGGTCGGCGACCTGGCCGTGGCGCCGGACGGGAACACGATCGCGGTGGCGGCCCGGGACGGGCGGCTGCTCCTGGTGGACGTGGCCTCCGGGGAGGTCGCCGAGCTGGCCGCGGCCGAGGGGCAGATCACCGGCCCGGCCTGGTCGCCCGACTCGGCCTGGCTGGCCTGGTCGCACCCGGACGGCGCGCAGCTGCGCAGGATCCGGCTGGCCAGGGTGGCGGACCGGACGGTGACCGACGTCACCGACGGCCGGTTCGTGGACATCTCGCCCGCGTTCGCCGGGGACTACCTGGCGTTTCTGTCGCGCCGCGGCTTCGACCCGATCTACGACGCGCACTCCTTCGACATGTCCTTCCCGTTCGGCTACCGCCCCTACCTGGTGCCGCTGGCCGCGGGCACGCCGTCCCCGTTCGCGCCCAGCTCCACCGGCCGGGCCGCCGACGACGGCGGGGACGACGACGGGCAGGAGGACGCCGCGCTCACCGTCGACCTGGACGGCATCGCCGCCCGGGTCGTGCAGGTTCCCGTGCCCGAGGGCCGCTACTCGGACCTGCGGGCGGTCAAGGGCGGGTTCGTCTGGTTGCGCGAGCCGCTGGCCGGGGAGCTCGGCGAGGACAGGGAGCAGGTGGGCGGCGAGGCGCCCCGCCCCGCGCTGGACCGCTACGACCTGGCCAAGCGCAAGTGGGAGGAAGTGGTCGACAAACTCGACTGGTACCGGGTGAGCGGCGACGGCACGCAGCTCGTCGTCAGCGACAAGGGCACGCTGACGGTCCGCCCGGCCACCGGCAAGCCGGGCGGGAAGAACGGCGACGACACGTCCGTCGACCTGTCCCGGATCCGGATCACCGCCGACCCGCGGGAGCTCCGCCGGCACGCCTACACCCAGATGGGCCGGCGTATGCGCGCCGACTTCTGGGTCGAGGACATGGCGGACGTCGACTGGGACGGGGTGCTGGAGGAGTACCGGCCGCTGGTGGACCGGGTCGCCACCGCCGACGACTTCGCCGACCTGCTCTGGGAGGTCGTGGGAGAGCTGGGCAGCTCGCACGCCTACGTCGGCGCAGCCCCCTGGGGGTACGCCGCCGCCGATCCGGTCGGCCTGCTCGGCGCCGACCTGTCCAGGAACGCCGACGGCCGCTGGCAGGTGGACCGGGTGCTGCCCGCGGAGTCCTCCGACGTGCACGCCCGCTCGCCGCTGGCCGCGCCCGGGGTGGGAATCCGGCGGGGCGAGGTGCTGCTCGCGGTCGACGGCCGCCCGGTGCCTCCGGAGGGGCCCGCGCGGCTGCTGGTGGGCGCCGCGGACAAGCCGGTCGAGCTGACCCTGGGCGGCGGGCGCCGGGTGGTCGTCACGCCGCTCGGCGACGACCGGCGGCTGCGCTACCAGAACTGGGTGGCCGACCGCCGGGCGCACGTCAGGGAACTCGGCGGCGGCCGTCTCGGCTACCTGCACATCCCGGACATGGTCGCCGAGGGCTGGGCGCAGTTCCACCGCGACCTGCGCAGGGAGATGACCTTCGAGGGGCTCGTGGTGGACGTCCGCGGCAACCGGGGCGGTCACACCTCCGAGCTGGTCATCGAGAAGCTGATCCGCCGGGTCGTCGCCTGGGACCTGCCCCGGGGCATGGCGCCGATCACCTATCCCGAGGACGCGCCGCGCGGCCCGCTGGTCGCGATCACCGACCACAACGCCGGGTCCGACGGCGACATCGTCACCGCGGCCTTCAAGATCCACAAGCTGGGGCCGGTGGTGGGCACCCGCACCTGGGGCGGCGTCATCGGCATCGAGGACAGCCACCGCCTGGTCGACGGGTCGAGCATCACCGTGCCCAAGTACTCCTTCTGGTTCGAGGGCCTCGGCTGGGGGGTGGAGAACTACGGCGTCGACCCCGACGTCGAGGTCGACATCACCCCCGACGACTGGGCCGCGGGCAGGGATCCGCAGGTCGAGGAGGCGGTGCGGCTCGCGCTCGCCGCCCTTGGGGAGCGCCCGGCGGCGACCCCGCCCGACCGCTCCACCCGGCCCTCCCGCCGCCGCCCCGCCCTCCCGCCGCGGTCGGAGGAGAAGCCGCGATGACATTTGTCATGCGCGCGACCTGACAGATCACTGGTTGCCTGGTGATATCGACGACTACCTGCTGAAACGCGGTAAGACGACGATTGTCGCCATGAGAACCCCACAGTTGGCGGGCGCGTCCGGCGCCGCGGCCGCCGACCTCGATCATGTGATCGAGGTCGACGGCCTCCGGCAGGCGTACGGTGATTTCGAGGCCGTGCGCGGTGTCTCCTTCCGCGTCCCGAGGGGCGAGCTGTTCGCCCTGCTCGGCACGAACGGCGCGGGCAAGACCACCACGATGGAGGTCCTGGAGGGCTTCCGGGCCGCCACCGGCGGCACCGTCCGGGTGCTCGGGCTCGACCCGGTCCGGCACCAGCGCAAGCTGCGGCCCCGTGTGGGGATCATGCTCCAGGAGGGCGGCTTCATCGGTGACCTCACGGTGGCCGAGACCGTCGACCTGTGGAAGGGGCTGAGCGAGGACGCCGGCCGCCCGGTCACCCTGGCCGGCACCGCCGAGCCGCCCCGGGGGCCGGCCCTCTTCGGCCGGGCCGGGGGCGTCAACCGGAACGTCATGGGCGTGCTGGAGCTGGTCGGGCTGGAGCGGAAGGCCAGGACCAAGGTCCGGCAGCTCTCCGGCGGCCAGAAGCGCAGGCTCGACCTCGCGCTCGCGGTGCTCTCCCGGCCGGAGGTGCTCTTCCTGGACGAGCCGACCACCGGGATGGACCCCGAGGCCCGCCGCGACACCTGGAAGGTGATCGAGGACCTGCGGGCCGCGGGCACCACCGTGCTGCTCACCACGCACTACCTGGAGGAGGCCGAGCGCCTGGCCACCAGGCTGGCCATCATGCACGAGGGCCGCATCCACGTCCACGGCACGGTCGAGGAGACGGTCGCCCGGTCGGGCGACGTGGTCTCCTTCCGCCTGGCCGGCACCTCCTGGTCCTTCGGCGACCTGCCCGCGCTGGACGGCGTCGTCCCCGTGCTGGCCTACGGCAGCGGCACGGAGGTCGCCTACACCCTGACCGGCGGGCGGGCCGAGAGCCGCGCGCACGCCGCGGTCCGGCGGCTGCTGGACTGGGCCGACGGGCGGGGCGAGACCCTGGAGCGGCTGACCGTGCGCCGGGGCACCCTGGAGGACGTCTTCATGCGGGTGGTCGGTGAGGCGAGATGAGGCGGGACGGCACCGGCGAGAGGGAGGACGCGACCCTGCGGGGCCGCGGCGGAGCGGCGGCCGGACGGCCGGAGAGGAACGGTGAACGATCGTGAGGACCGACGTCCTGCACGCCGTCCGGTTGGCCAGGCTCGACCTGACCCTGATCGGCCGGAACACCACGGTGCTGGTCAACGTGCTGCTGCTGCCGCTCCTGATGGCCTGGTTCCTGACCGAGTCCGTGGGGGACGTGGAGATCGCGGGCGTGGACGGGCGGCTGTTCGTGCTGACCGGTATGCCCGGACTGATTCCCGGGTTCGCGGTCTTCGTCAACCTGGTGAACTCCTTCACCGCCCGGCGTGAGGAGTTGGTGCTCAAGCGGCTGCGCGGGGGCCAGCCGTCCGCCGCGGCGGTCCTCGGCGGCAGCGCCCTGGGCGCGCTCGCGCTCTACCTGGGGCAGGTGGCGCTCGTCGCCGTCTGGGCCGGCCGGTCCGGCGGGCTCGTCCCGGCCAACGTGCCGCTGCTGCTGCTCGCCGCCGTGCTGGGCGTGGTGCTGTTCTGCCTGCTCGCCGCGGCCTTCTCGGGCATCACCCCGAACGCCGAGCTCGCCCAGGTCACGGTGCTACCGGTGCTGCTGGTCATGCTGTTGGGGGCGCCGATCGCCTTCCCCGCCGACACGCTGCCCGGCGTGCTGGGCACGGTCTCCCACCTGCTCCCGGCGACCCCGCTCGTGGAGATCATGCGCACCGCCTTCCTCGGCGGGGACCACGTCTCCGGAGACGGGGCGGCGCTGAGCATGGCCGGCCAGTGGCTGACGGCCCTGCCCTCGTTCGCGGTCCTGCTGATCTGGATCGCGGTGGCGGGGGTGCTGGCCAGGTGGCTGTTCCGCTGGGAACCCCGGCGCGGCTAACGTCTGTCACGACATGTTTCTCAAAGCGCGCGAAGAGGGGATGAGACGCCTCAGACGTCTCGTCCCCTCGGGCGTTCCCCGGCGGGAGAGGCAGTCGCACCTCCAGCGGGTCCGCCGGATGACCTTCCTCTCGCTGACCGCCGGCCTCTTCTTCGCCTGGGCCGGCCCGCTGGCCGGATTCGGGGAGAGTGGCGGGCAGGTCCGGCCGGTCCTGCTGTTCGTCGGGATGCCGGGCCTGGCGGTCTTCAGCGTCCTCTACCTGAGGATGATCCGGGCGGCCATGGCCGGGACCTCCGCCTGGGGCGAGATGTTCGGCTCGGCCGCGGTCGTGGTGCTCCTGCTGCTGACCCAGGGCGGCGAACCGTGGTCCTGGGGGCTGCTCGCCCCGGCCTGGGCGACGGGTGTCGCGCTCCTGCTGAGCCGGTCCGCCACGGTCCTCGCCTGCCTCGCCGCGGCCGGCACCGGTCTGCTCCTCGTCCCACCGGGGGACGACCCCACCCCTGTCCTCACCGTCCCGTTCGTTCCGCCGTCCGGCGACTCCGGGCCCGCCGTCGTCGCCTTCCTCCTGGTGACCGTGATGATGCCGTGGGCGAACCGGTTTCAGTTCTGGTTCTGGCAGGTCATGAGGAGCGCGGAGGAGGGCCGGGAGGCGCAGGCCCGGCTGGCCGTCACCGAGGAGCGGCTCCGCTTCTCCCGGGACCTGCACGACCTGGTCGGGCACAGCCTCTCCGCGATCGCCGTCAAGAGCGAGGTGGCCGCCAAGCTGTCGGCCGTGGACGCCGGGCGGGCGGCGGCGGAGATGGACGAGGTGCGCGGCCTGGCACGGCAGGCGCTCAAGGAGATCCGCGCGGCGGTACGCGGCTACCGGACGGTCGACCTGGCCGCCGAACTGCGCAGCATGACGGCGGTGCTGGAGGCGGCCGGCATCCGCTGCACCCTCCGGACGCCGCGCGAGCCGGTGCCGGAGGAAGCGGGCGCCCTGCTGGCCTGGGTGGTCCGGGAGGGCACCACCAACGTGCTGCGGCACAGCTCCGCCACCCGGTGCCGCATCGCGATCACGCTCCACGACGGGACCGCCGCGGTGGAGATGACCAACAACGGCGCGGACGCGGTGGACGGGCGCGGCGGCACCGGCCTCGTCGGCCTGTCGGAGCGGGTGGCCGCCGCCGGGGGCGTCCTGACGGCGGGCCCCGCGAGCGCGGAGGAGTTCACGTTGCGGGCTGCGGTCCCGCTGGAGGGAGTGCGATGATCCGGGCGAGCGCCGGGGCGTGCGGCTGTGCCGGAGGAACGCCGTGACCGGGGCGGCGGCCGGGAGCGGCCCGGTGATCCGGGTGCTGCTGGCCGACGACGAGCACCTCATCCGGGAGGCCATCGCGACCCTGCTGGGCCTGGAACCGGACATCGAGGTGGTGGCCCAGGTGGCCAGGGGCGACCTGGTGGCCGATGCCGTGCGGGAGCACCGGCCGGACGTGATCGTGCTCGACATCGAGATGCCGGGGGCGGACGGGCTGAGTGTCGCCGAGACACTGTCCGGGCACGCGGTGCTGATGCTGACCAGCTTCGGGCGCCCCGGCTACCTGCGGCGGGCTCTCGCCGCGGGAGTGCGCGGCTTCGTTCCCAAGGACGCCTCCGCCGACGAGCTGGCGACGGCGATCCGCAGAATCCACTCCGGCGGGCGCTACCTCGACCCGGAGATGGCCGCCTCGGCGATGATGGCGGGGGAGAGCCCCCTCACCGAACGCGAGCGCGACGCCCTGCGGCTCGCCGCGCGGGGCGCCCCGGTGGCCGAGATCGCCGCCGCGCTCCACCTGACCGAGGGCACCGTACGCAACTACCTGTCCAACGCCATCACCAAGCTGGGCGCCACCAACCGGATCACCGCGATCCGGGCGGCTCAAGAAAAAGGTTGGCTCTAAACCGCATTTTCTCCTTTGATACGGGCAAGAGAATCCCATGGTCGTAAGAAGTGTGAATTCGGGGGCGAGGGAAGGTCGCGTCCCCTTTCGCGCTGTGGCACCGTACGAATGCGGTGCGTGACCGGCTGGCTGCGGTGACGCACCGCCGTTGAGCCCGGCCGTGCCTCGGCGTGCGGCAGGGCGTGAGGAGGAGGCATGCGCGTCCCTGGTAACCCGAAGGCCCAGGTCGTCAGCGTCGGGAACCGTCTCGACGCGGGCACCGTGGCCGGAGTGCGCCCGCGGCTGCACGAGGCAGTCGACTCCGGGCACGACGACCTCATCGTGGATCTTTCCGGTCTGGAAATGATCGATGCCACCGGTCTCGGGGTGCTGGTGGGCACGCATCGCCGCGCTGTGGGCGCGGGACGCCGCCTCATTCTGCGGGGGGTGCCGCCAAGGATCATGCGGGTGCTCGCGGTGACCCGGCTCAACCGTATCCTCACCGTCGAGCTTCCCATGGCCGCGGTGGCCTGATCCCGGTCACCGCCGGCCTGCGGGGCGGTCGCGATGCCGGGTCATATCGGGGGACGGGCCCGTCCGGGCCCGTCCCCGCACGCGCGCCGGAACCCCCGGCCGTTCCGCGATCGCCGGGGCCCTTCGGCGCCGGGCGCCCGGCCCCGCGTGTTCAGCCCTCGGCGCGGGCGCGCAGGCGCTCCACGGTTCCCGGATCCTGGGCGTCGAGCCAGTCGGCGAGCTGTTCGAACGACACGCAGCGCACCTCGTCCCGGGTGCAGACCTCGTCCATCAGGCTGATCAGCGCACGCATGTAGATACCGCCGTTCCAGCTCTCGAAGTGGTTGCCGATGAACACCGGAGCCCGGTCGCCGGCCAGTGACTCCTGCACGGCGGCCACGTAGGTCGAGACGGTCTGCCGCTTCCAGCGCGACCACATGTGCGGCCGCCGGGTCTTCGCCCCGCTGTGGAGGGTGAAGAAGTCGTAGTCCATGCCGAGCACCCTGCGCCGGGTGCCGGGGATGGTCACGCTGGGTATCGGGAACTGCCACAGCCCCGCCCGTTTCCCGGGCCACGCCACCCAGCCGATCCCGCTGGCGTCGTAGCGCCAGCCGTAGGCGGAGAACGCCTGGAACATCTGCTCACGGTCGCCTTCGAGGCACGGCGTGCGTCCGCCGATCACCGTGTCCCGGATCCGGAACGGCAGATCGGGCAGGTGGGTCAGCGAGGCGTTCTCCCGCCAGCGCTCCACCATGCCGTAGAACTGCTCCAGCTCCTGGCGCCAGTCGTCGGCCGTCCATGTGCGCACTCCCCCGGCGCCGCAGAAGTGGCCGTTGAAGTGGCTGCCGATCTCGTGCCCCTCCCGCCACGCGGCGCCCAGCTGCGCGGCCTGCGCGGCGATCCGCGAGCGGCGCTGGAAGCCGATCCGGGAGGTGCCCCGCGGGTGACGGGGCGGGTCGTAGAGGTGGCGCCGGTCCTCCGGCAGCAGGTAGACCCCCGACAGGAAGAACGTGAGCGTGGCGCGGTTCCGCCGGGCCGCCTGCCGGAAGATCGGGAACCAGCCCTGGCTGTCCACTCCCGCGCCGTCGAAGGAGATCACCACGAACTGCGGCGGGCGCTCCCCGGGGCGCAACCGGCACCGCCCCGAGCCCGGGGCGGCGAGCTGCCCGCGCACGGCCACCGGGACCGGGCCGCCCGCCAGCTCCGGGCACCAGGGCGCCCCGGCCGCGGGCCGCCCGGCCCGCGCGCGCGTCCTCGTGTTTTCCGCCCCGCGTGCGGCGACGCGGCCCACGGCCTCCTGTCCGGGCTCCCGGCCCGCCTCCGGTCCGGAGGACTCCTGGACCGTCTCGTTTCCGGCGTCCCCGACCTGTGTCACCTGGGCGCAGGCCGCGACACCCAGCGCCACCGAGATCCCCAGAGCCGCCGCCGGCATCCCGCGTGTCATGGGGTCAGGAAATCACGCTGAGTAACTGCATCTTCGGCGAATCGTGCCAAAGAACGGTCATGTTATGAAAGACCGGTAGAAGATATGCGTGGCGGTGTTGATCAGGTGGTCGACCGCGGGCGCCTCGTCGGCCAGCACCCATTCGATGAGCAGCTCCTGGATCATTCCGATCATGCCCAGCGCGAGCAGGTGCCGGTTGGCCTTGACCGCCTCCGGCAGGTCGGCGACGCTCGACGCGAGCATGTCCTTGAAGGCGGTGACGGCCCGCTGCCGCGAGGTGATGAGGCAGTCGCCCGCCCGGCGAACCTCCAGGTGCATGATCCGGGCGCGGCGCCGGTCCTCGGTGACGAAGGTGATGTACCCCGCGATCCCCGCTCTGACCCGGTCGGCCGGCGTGTCGGGGGCCTGTTCGATCGATTTCGTGACCGACTGCAGGGTCTCCTGCACACAGCGGTCGTACAGTGCCTGCATCAGCTCGTCCCGTCCGGAGAAGCACTCGTAGAAGGCGCGGTTGGAGATGCGGGCCGAGGCGCAGAGTTTCTCGATCGTGGTGTCCGGGAACCCGGGGTCGGCGTAGAGCGTGTACGCCGCGGAGAGCAGGCGTTCCCGGCGTTCCGCCAGCCGCTCCTCCGCGGACATTCCCCGGTATGACCGTCCGTTCATGTCAAGCCCCTGTCAACCCCTGCGGGGTTGACAAACCCTCGCGTTATCACTTCCACCTCATGATCTGGCCCCCGGAATCCCCCATTATGGGTGCAAGATCCTTTTTGTGGAAGAGTTAAGGCGTCACCGCTTGCGTCGTCCATGCAAGAAGGTCACAACCCTGACCAGCCGGTCAAGTTCCGCCTGCCCGCGGGTGAACGAGGTGAGGTTCATCCCGGGCAGCGCGAAGCGCTGCCGCGAGACGGCCTTGGGCCGGGAGAACTCGCGGAGCCCGTCCGCGCCGTGGATACGGCCGAAACCGGAGGCGCCGATCCCGCCGAACGGCAGGGCGGGGATCGCCGCGAACGAGATGACCGAGTTGATCGAGGTCATCCCGCTGCGCATCCGGCGGGCGAGGTCCATGGCCCGCCGGACGTCGCCCGAGAAGACGGTCCCGGCCAGGCCGTACGCGGCGGCGTTGGTCATCCGCAGGGCCTCTTCGGCGTCGGCGACCCGCTTGACCGTCACGGTCGGCCCGAACGTCTCCTCGCGAACCGCCGCGGAATCCTCGGGCACGTCCTCGACGATCACCGGGTCGACGAAGGGCGCCCGGACCGACTCCGGCCCGCCCACCACGGCCCTGCCACCCGCCACCGCGTCGTCGATGTGCCGCCGGATGACGTCGAGCTGGGCGGGCATGGTGATCGGCCCGTAGTCGCGACCGGCCCGCACCGCCGCGGCCCGCCGGGTGAGCTCCCCCATGAACTCGTCGTAGACCGCGTCCACCACGTAGATCCGCTCCACGCCCGCACATGTCTGGCCCGCGTTGGACAACGCGCCCCACAGCGCCGCGTCCGCCGCGGCGGGCAGATCGGCGTCGGCGTCCACGATCAGCGCGTCCTTGCCGCCGCACTCGGCGACCAGCGGCGTCAGGTTCGCCGCGCACGCGGCCATCACCCGCTTGGCGGTGGCCGTGGAGCCGGTGAAGGCGATCTTCCCGACCCCCGGGTCGCCGGCCAGCGCCGCGCCGGTCTCGCCCAGCCCGGTGATGGTGCGGAACACCGGCTGCTCCGGCACGGCCTCGGCGAACAGCTCGGCCAGCAGCACCCCCACGCCCGGGGTCAGCTCGCTCGGCTTGAACACCACCGCGTTCCCGGCCGCCAGCGCGTAGGCGATCGACCCCATCGGGGTGAACACCGGGTAGTTCCACGGCCCGATCACCCCGACCACCCCGAGCGGCAGGTACTCCAGGGTGGCGGCGACGTTGGCGGCCACCAGGCCGGGGAAGAGCCGCCTGGGCCCCAGCACCCCGCGCGCGTTCCTGGCGGCCCAGTCGAGGTGGGTGATGGCCAGCACCACCTCCAGGGTGGCGTCGGCCTTGGGCTTGCCCGTCTCCCGGTGCACGACGCCCACGATCCTGGCGAGGTCGCGGGTGATGACCGCCTTGTAGTCGAGCAGCCGCCGCCTGCGCTCGGCCCAGCCCAGCCCGGCCCACCACGTGGCGGCGACCCCGGCCTCCGCCACAGCGGCACGTACCTCCACCGCGTCGTGGATCGGGTGAGTGCCCACGACGGCGCCCGTGGCGGGGTCGAAGGAGTCGAAGGTGCGGTGTCCGGTCGTCGTGGTCATCGCGGTCTCCTCTACGCCGTACGGGCACGGTTCGCCCACGATAGACCGGGACGCGCCATCCGGTAAACCATCACTTACACGGCGGCCCGCCGGACGCCTACCGGGTGAGCAGGCCGCGGTCCAGGGCGGTGGTGACGGCCGCGGTACGGTCGGAGACACCGAGCTTGCCGAAGACGCGCAGCAGGTGGGTCTTGACCGTGGTCTCGCTGATGAACAGGGCCCTGCCGATCTCGGCGTTGGTCAGCCCCCTGGCCACCAGGGCGAGCACCTCCGTCTCACGCGGCGACAGCGACTCGACCGCGGGTGCCCGCATCCGGGTGACCAGCTTGGTCGCCACCGACGGCGACAGCACGGTCTCCCCGCGCGCCGCGGCGGCGATCGCGGCCAGCAGGTCGGCCCTGGAGGTGTCCTTCAGCAGGTAGCCCGCGGCGCCCGCCTCGACCGCCCGGACGATGTCGGCGTCGGTCTCGTAGGTGGTCAGCACGACCACCCGGCTCTCCGGCCGGGCGGCGAGGATGCGGGAGGTCGCGCTCACCCCGTCGCCACCCGGCATGCGCAGGTCCATCAGGATCACGTCCGGAGCCAGGTCCCCGGCCCGCACGACGGCCTCGTCTCCGGAGGCCGCCTCGCCCACCACGGTGATCCCCGGATCGGCCTCCAGCATCCCCCGCAGCCCCTCGCGGACCACCGGGTGGTCGTCGACGATCATCACACGTAGCACGGTCACACTCCCCGCTCGGCAGGTTCGGCGGGCACGGTGATCTCCAGGCACGTCCCCGCGCCCGGGGCACCGGTCACGCGGAGAACCCCGCCCACCTGCTCCACGCGAGCGCGCATGCCCCGCAGCCCGTACCCCTGACCGCCCGCCGGGTCGAACCCGCGCCCGTCGTCGCGGACCTCCAGCCGCACCGAGCCGTCCCGGTAGGCGATCGAGACGGCGACGGTGCCCGCCCCCGCGTGCTTGCGCACGTTGGCCAGACCCTCCTGGGCGGCGCGGAGGAGCACCACCTCGACGGGCGGGCTCAGCGGCCGGGACTCCCCGGAGATCTCGAACCCGGCGGCCAGCCCGGTCTCCTCGCCGAGTCGCCTCGTCAGCCGCCGCAACGCCTCGTCCAGCGACGAGCCGTCCAGCGGCGCCGGGCTCAACGTGGTCACCAGCAGGCGGGCCTCGGCCAGGTTCTCCCGCGCCGTCCGCACGGCCAGCTCCAGGTGACGGGACGGGTCCGGCTGGGCCTGCGCCGCCTGGATCAGCATGATGATGCTGGTGAAGCCCTGCGCCAGGGTGTCGTGGATCTCCCCGGCGAGCCGCTCGCGTTCGGCCTGCGCCCCGCGCTCGGCCGAGAGCCGGGCCACCTCGGCCCGGCTGCTCTCCAGCTCCTGGATGAGGGCCGCCCGCTCCTCGCTCTGCCGCATGATCCGTTCCATCCAGACACCGAACACGGCGGAGAAGAACAGGATGATGGTGACGACCATCAGGAAGTTGAACGGCTCCGTATCGCCGCCCAGGAACATGTAGCGGATCGCCGGAGGGAGGTTCAACGCGATCACCGCGACCATCGCCCGCCTGACGGGGAAGACCATGAAGCACTGCGGGCAGAGCCCGAACAGGGCGAACGTGGTGTGCGGCGCGGTGAGCCCGACGGGAAGGAACAGCAGGACCAGCGCGGCGATGTAGACCGCTCCCCGCCGCCGGTCCTCGGAGAGGATCGCCGGGCGGCCGAACAGGAAGTAGAGCGGCAGGACCGCACCCAGGCAGCCCGTCACGATCGCCTTCTCGCGCGGCGGCGCCTCGCTGAACAGGGTGGACGCGACGGGCGCGAGCGTCCCGGCGGCCAGGAGCACCTCCCAGACGCGCAGCGACTGCCAGGCGTGGATCCTGGCCCTCCCGAGGACGGGGCCCGGCCGGTCGGCGTACGTCATCCGTCGCTGCGGCTCTTCCAGCGGAACGTCATCAGGCACAGCAGCAGTCCTCCGACCACCCAGGCTCCCAGAACCAGGGCGACCCGGTCGAGCTCGTACGACCCCGCGATCTCCAGTGCGGCGCCGGTGTCCCCCAGGAAGACCGAGCGGAAACCCTGGCACATCCACTTGAGCGGGAACACGGCGGAGACGTTCACCAGCCAGGACGGGAGCTGGGTGGCGGGGATGAAGACCCCGGAGATGAACTGCAGCACCACGAACGGCATCGTGATCACCGCGGTGGCGCTCTTGCGTGAGCGGGGCAGGCTGCTGACCGCGATGCCGAGCAGGGACGAGCCGAGGACACCGAGCACGAACACCCAGGCGAAGGTGGCCCACCTGGACGCCTCCGACGGCAGTTCCAGGTCGAACAGCACGACCCCGATGGCCAGCAGGATGACGACCTGGACGGAGGAGACGAGCAGGGTGACGAGGGCCTTGCCGACGAAGTACGCGGCGGGGGGCAGCGGCGTGCCCCGCAGCCGCTTGAGCGTGCCGTCGTCGCGCTCCACCGCGATGCTGATCCCGAGGTTCTGGAAGCCCGTCATCGTGGCGGCGCCGATCAGCCCGGCCACGTAGAGCTGGGAGACGGTGATCCCGGTCCCCTCCAGAGCGCCCGAGAAGATCGAACCGAAGATCACCAGCAGGACGATCGGGAAGGCGAACGTGAAGATGACCGCGTCCTTCTCGCGGAAGAACATCCTGGTCTCAAGGGCCGCCCGGGACAGCCCCAGCCGCACGGCGGAGGGCTGCGCCGCCGCGCGGCGGGCGGCGGGGGTCTCGGTCACGGACGTGGTCATCGCGCACCTGCCCCGATGAGGCGGAGGTAGATGTCCTCCAGGGAGGGGCGGATCACGGTCAGCCCGGGAACCTCGCCGTCGAAGCGGCCGGTCAGCTCCAGCACGGTCCCGGTCGGCGCGTCCGTCTCCAGGGAGCGGCGCTCGTCCCCCTCGGACCAGCTCACCGTGGCCTTGGCGGTGGCCCGGCCACCCAGGGTCCCGGGCTCGCCCTCGGCCACGACCCGCCCCCCGGCGACCACGGTCACCCGGTCGGCCAGCGCCTCGACCTCGTCCAGGTAGTGGGTGGTCAGCACGATGGTCGTGCCGTCGTGGGCCAGGCTCCTGATCAGGTCCCAGAACTGCCTGCGGGCCTCGGGGTCGAACCCGGTGGTCGGCTCGTCCAGGAAGAGCAGCTCCGGATCGCCGATCACGCCCAGCGCGACGTCCACCCGGCGCCGCTGACCGCCGGAGAGCTGCCGGATGCGCTTGCCGGCCTTCTCCGTCAGCCCGACCTGCTCGATCACCTCGTCCGGGTCCTTGGCGCGCGGGTAGTAACCCGCGACGTGCCGCACGGCCTCGCGCACGGTCACCTCGGCCGCGTCCTCGGCCGTCTGGAGCACGATGCCGATCCGCGAGCGCCACTCCCGGGTGGGCCGCCCCGGGTCCGCCCCCAGCACGCTGACCTCGCCGGCGTCGCGGGTGCGGTACCCCTCCAGGATCTCCACCGTGGTCGACTTACCCGCCCCGTTCGGGCCGAGGATCGCGAACACCTCGCCCTCCCGGATGTCGAGGTCGATCCCCCCGACCGCCTGGACGTCGCCGTAGCGCTTGGCCAGGCCTCTCACTCTCACCGCTGTCGTCATGCCTCAAGCGTCGCGTCCGCGGGGTTCCCACGGCACCGACGTTCGACGGAACCGGGTGTCCACCGTTCGGAGGACACCGCCGCGCGGGCCCCGCGCTCAGAAGAGGGTGGGGTTCTCCGGCTCGATGCCGCGCAGGGCGTCGTAGTCGAGGGTGACGCAGCCGATGCCGCGGTCGGCGGCGAGCACGCGGGCCTGCGGCTTGATCTCCTGGGCGGCGAAGACTCCCCGCACCGGGGCCAACAGCGGGTCGCGGTTGAGCAGCTCCAGGTAGCGGGTGAGCTGCTCGACGCCGTCGATGTCGCCGCGCCGCTTGATCTCCACCGCCACGGCTGCGCCGTTCTGGTCGCGGCAGAGGATGTCGACCGGACCGATGGCCGTCATGTACTCGCGCCGGACGAGCGTGTAGCCCGCGCCCAGCGTGGTGATGTGCTCGGCCAGCAGCTCCTGCAGGTGGGCCTCGACGCCGTCCTTGATCAGGCCCGGGTCGACGCCCAGCTCGTGACTGGAGTCGTGGAGGATCTCCTCCATGGTGAGGACGAGCTTCTCGCCGGTCTTGCCGTGGGTCACCGTCCAGGTGCCCTCCTCCTCGCGGAGCTTGCACGGCGGGTTCATCCAGTTCAGCGGTTTGAAGGCGCGGTCGTCGGCATGGATGGAGACGCTGCTGTCGGCCTTGATGAGGATGAGGCGGGGTGCCATCGGAAGATGGGCGGTGAGCTTCCCGACGTAATCCACGCTGCACCGCGCGATGACCAAACGCATGACCGAACCCTACCGGCAGGGCGAGGTCCCGGCCCCTCGATCCGGAGGCCGCGCCTCCCGACGCCTCCCGACGCCTCCCGACGCCTCCCGACGCCCACCGGTGCCCCACCCGCCCTTTGGGGTGGCCTGCCCCTCTCTGGGACACTGTTGCCGGTGCCGGAACGGGCGGTCGCCGGCCCGGACCGGAGTTCACGGCCGTGACGCAGGCGTGGTGGGGAGAGTGATGGCGAGCACTTTTGAGACGGTCGGAGTGGTCGGCCTCGGCACGATGGGTGCGGGGATCGCCGAGTCCTTCGCCCGGGCCGGGCTGGGCGTGATCGGCGTGGAGGCCGACCCGGAGGCGCTGGCGCGCGGGCGGGGGCACCTGGAGGGCTCCGTCGGCCGCGCGGTCGCCAAGGGCAAGCTGACCGAGGCCGAGAGCGCGGCGATCCTCGGCCGGGTGACCCTCACCACCTCCCTGGAGGATCTCGCCCAGGTGGATCTGGTCATCGAGGCCATCCCCGAGGTGATGGAGTTCAAGCAGGCGCTCTTCACCGACCTGGACCGCGTCTGCAAGCCGTCGGCGGTGCTGGCCACCAACACCTCCTCGCTCTCGGTCACCGCGATCGCGGCCGGTACCACCCGCCCGGGGCGGGTGATCGGCATGCATTTCTTCAACCCCGCGCCGGTCATGCGGCTGGTCGAGGTGATCCACACGCTGGTCACCGAGGAGGGCCTGGCCGCGGAGGTGGCCGACCTCGCGCGGCGGCTCGGCAAGACCCCGGTGACCGTCGGCGACCGCGCCGGGTTCGTGGTCAACCGGCTGCTGCTGCCGTACCTCAACCACGCCGCCCTCCTGCTGGAGGGCGGGATGGCCACCCGCGACGGTATCGACACCGCGATGCGGCTCGGCGCCCGCCTGCCGATGGGCCCCTTCGCCCTGCTCGACCTGATCGGCCTGGACACCTCCTACGAGGTGCTGAGCGTCCTGTTCCAGGAGAGCCGCGACCGCCGCCACGCCCCCGCGCCGATCCTGCGCGAGCTGGTCAGCGCGGGTCTGCTCGGCCGCAAGGCCCGCGGCGGCTTCTACCCCACCGCGGACGGCGGGCCGGAGGCGGCCAAGCCGCCGGCCGGCAAGTCGTCGGCGCACACGGTCGCGTTCCTGGGCGAGGGGGGCGACGCCTTCGGCACCCGGCTCGCCGAGGCGGGTTTCAAGATCGTTCCTGCCGAGGACGCCGAGGCGGTCATCGCGCTGTCCAGCACCCCGGTGATCGAGCTGGCCGCCGGCCTGCCGCATCCCGAGCGCCTGGTCGGCCTGCACCTGGTGGGCGAACGGGTCGCCGAGGTCGCGTCCACCGTGCTCACCGCGCCCGAGGTCGCCCAGGCGGTCGAGGGCCTGGTCCGCATCGCCGGCCGGGTGCCGGTGGCGTGCAAGGACCGGGCCGAGTTCGTGGTCGACGCCCTCCTGTACCCGTACCTCAACGACGCCGTGCGCATGTACGAGTCCGGTTACGCCTCCGCCGACGACATCGACACGGCCATGCGGCTGGGCTGCGGTTACCCGGCCGGACCGTTCGAGACCCTCGACGAGCTGGGCCTTCCGGCCGTCCGCGACGGCCTGCGCGCCCTGTACGCCGAGTACCGGGAGCCGTACCTGGCGCCGGCGCCGCTGCTGGAGCGGCTCGTCGTGGCCGGGGTGCGAAGCTTCCGTGATCTGCCGTGAGCCCTCGCAGGTCCCGCCGGCTGGACCCCTTCGACCGCGGCGGCAACCGGGGTGCCTCCCGGCCCGTCGGCGGGTCCGTGCCAGGGGTCGACCGGATCGAGGAGTGGCCCGACGGAGACTGGCGGGTGCGCCGCGTCACCGGGGCCGGAACGGACAAGGTCTACCGCTGCCCGGGTTGTGACCAGGAGATCAGGGCCGGCCTGCCGCACCTGGTCAGCTGGCCCGCCTGGCCGGGCGGCGAGGACGAGCGCAGGCACTGGCACACCGCGTGCTGGCGCAACCGGGTCAAGCGTGGTCCCGGCCGGAGCAGATATTGAGGAGAGACATGGAGATCAGGGCCTCTACGGTGCTGCCCGCGCGCCGGGAGCCGATCGAGCTGCACACCGGTGACGGGCTGACGCTCGTCGGCGAGCTGGCCCTCCCGGCGGACAGGCCTCCCGTGGCCACACTGGTGTGCCTGCACCCGCTGCCCACCCACGGCGGCATGATGGACAGCCACGTCTACCGCAAGGCCGCCAACCGGCTGCCCGCTCTCGCGGACCTGGCCGTGCTGCGGTTCAACACCCGCGGCACCACCTCCGAGCGGGGCGCCTCCGAGGGCGCCTTCGGCGGTGGCGAGGACGAGCGCCTGGACGTCGTCGCCGCCCTGGAGTACGCCGACTTCCACGACCTGCCCCGGGTCTGGCTGGTCGGCTGGTCCTTCGGCACCGAGCTCACCCTCAAGTGGGGCCGCGACCCGCTCGTGGAGGGCGCCGTCCTGCTCTCCCCGCCGCTGCACCGGGCCACCGACGCCGACCTGGACGGGTGGGCGGAGTTCGGCCGGCCGCTGACCGTGCTGGTCCCCGAGTTCGACGACTACCTGCGGCCGGACCAGGCTCGCGAGCGCTTCGCCCGGGTGCCCCAGGCCGAGGTCATCGGGGTGGACGACGCCAAGCACCTGTGGGTCGGCGAGCCGTACGTGCGGATCGTCCTCAACGAGATCGTCCGCCGGGTGAACCCGGCCGCCTACCCCCTCCCCACCGAGATCGCCGGCTCGTAGCACTCCGTCCGGGCCCGCCCCGGCGGGCCCGGGGAGACGGCCCTCCCCGGGCACCCGGCCGGCGTGCGCCGCCGGCCCGGTGCCCCCGTGGTGACGGGAGGCCGCCACCGTGTCACGGCTCGTTGCGGATCCGGGGTGCCAGACGGGGATCACGGGATTACGGTGGACGGCGTGCAGCTGTACACCCGATCGGCGGGCGAGGGACTTCCGGTCGTCCTCCTCCACGCCTTCCCCCTGTCATCGGCCATGTGGCTGGCCCAGCGCGAGGGTCTCGCGGCCGTCTGCAAGGTCATCACCCCCGACCTGCGCGGTTTCGGCGGCTCGGTGCTCGGCGACGACGAGCCTTCCGTGGACGTGATGGCCGACGACGTCGTCCGCCTGCTCGACCACGAGAGCGTCGACCGCGCCGTCGTCGGCGGGCTGTCCATGGGCGGCTACGTCACGATGGCCCTGTGCCGCCGCCATCCCGACCGGGTGCGGGGGGTGATCCTCGCCAGTACGAAGGCGACCGCCGATCCGGAGGCCGTCCGGGTCAACCGGGAACGGATCGCCGCCGCCGTGCTCGACGCGGGCCCGGCCATCCTGCTGGAGGAGGTGCTTCCCGGGCTCGTCGGGCGGACCACCGCCCAGCGCAGGGCGATGGTGTTCGGGCGGGTGCGCGGGCTGGTCCAGTCGGCCCCGCCCGCGGCCGTCGCCTGGGCGCAGCGCGCGATGGCCGCCCGCCCCGACTCCCTCGACACCCTGCGCGGGCTCGAGGTTCCTGCCCTGGTGATCGCGGGGGAGGAGGACGAGCTCATCCCGCTCGCCACCGCCGAGGCGATGGTCGACGCCGTGCCCGACGGCCGGCTGGCCGTGATCGAGAAGGCGGGTCACCTGAGCGCGGTCGAGCAGCCCGAGGCGTTCAACCGGGCGGTGGCCGGCTTCACAGCCGAGCTTGCCGGGGGATCACCACCTCACGGATGATCAGCGCCAGCGCGGCGGCCACCGGGATGGCCAGCAGCGCCCCGACGATGCCGAGCAGCGTGCCGCCGAACAGCGCGGCGACCACGGTGACCGCCGGGGCGACGTCCACCGAGCGCTTCATCACGCGCGGGTAGATCAGGTAGTTCTCCACCTGCTGGTAGATCAGGAAGAAGATCCCGCAGGCGATGCCGAGGGTGCCCGACTGCAGCAGGGCCACCCCGGTCACCAGCACCGCGCCGATGATCGCGCCGACCAGCGGGACGAGGTCGGTCACCGCCACCACCAGGGCCAGGGCCAGGGCGTACTCGACGTTCAGCACCGCGAGGAACACCCAGGTCACCACGCCCGCGATCACCGAGATCAGCAGGTTCCCGGCGACGTAGCCGCCGATGCCGTTGAGGATCTCGTCGCCGAGCGCCCGGGTGCGCGTCCTGCGGCTGCTCGGCACGAGCGCGAAGAGATAGTCCTTGATCGAGGGCAGTGAGCCCAGGAAGTACAGCGTCAGGACCAGCAACGTCAGGCCGGAGAAGAACGCGTCGAACACCACCGCTCCCGCGCCCACCAGGCCGCCCGCCACGCTCTGGGCCAGGCCGCCGCTGGTGATGTAGTCGCCGAGCCTGGTCAGGATCTGGTAGTCGGTGTCCAGCTGCTTGAGGGTGGGGTTGGCGAGCAGTTCCTGGACGTAGCCGGGGACCGCGCCGACGAACGAGGCGGCCTCCTGGCTCACCGGCGGGACGATGGCCAGGCCGAAGAGCACGAAGAACAGGATCACCGCGCCGAAGACGATCGAGATCGCCCAGCGTCTGGCCATCCGCCGCCGCTGCAGCGCCTCCACGGCCGGGTTGAGCCCCACGGCGAGGAACATCGCCACCACGATCAGCACGATCACGCTCCGCGCGGTGACCAGCGCCTGGGAGAGCGCCCACGCGGTCAGCAGGCCCATCCCGGCGGTCAGGCCCACCACGAACGGGCTTCTGGCCAGGGGCTTGCCCGGCCGTCCGTACGGGGCCTCGCCCTCTTCCCGGGCTCCGGGCGGGCCGCCGGCCTCCCGGGCGTCCGGGGGGAGGGCTGTGGGCTCCGGCGCGGCGGCCGGGACCCCGGCCGGGAGGTCCCGGGCGTCGCGTGCGGGGACCGGGGCCTCGGACCGGGGGCGCCGAGCTTCCGGGGAGCCGTCCACGGGCTCGGCGAGAGCGCGGGGAGCCGGGGCAGGGGCCTTGGGGTCGTCGGATACCGGGGACGCGTCGGGCACGGTTGCTGCTCCTGGCGGTCGGGGTGCTGGGTCGGGGAGCGGGGGAGAGACGAGGGCGGGGGACGAGGAGCTAGGGACGAGGGCAGACGGAAAAGAGCCTAGCGACCGTCACGGTCGCCAGGCTCTTTCGCAGCCGTCGTCAACGCCCCGGAGTCAACGCCTGTCCATCGCCTGCTACTCCTGCCACCACTCCGCGTCGTCGTCCTTGGTCTCGGCCCTGGCGGGCGCCGGGGCCGGGGCGGGTGCCGGCTTGTCGGCGATGCCGTTGGCGGCGGGAATGGCCGGCTTCGGCGGGGCCGCGACGATCGCGGGCTCCGGGTCGGCGGCCGGGAGCGGCGCACCGCCGAGCAGCTGGCGCAGCTGCGCGAGGTGGCTGGTGATGCTGTCACGCTGACGGGTCAGCTCGTCGACCTGGCGCTGGGCGACCGAACGACTCCGCTCGGCCTCGGCCTTGGCCTCGGAGACGATCGACTCGGCGCTCGTCTTGGCCTCGGAGACGATCTGGTCGGCGTTCTTGCGGGCGTTGGCCAGCAGCTGCTTGGCGTGCGTGTCGGCCTCGCGACGGGTCTGCTCGGCCTGCTGGGTGGCCTTGGTGGCCCGCTGCTCGGCGGTGGCCGCCCGCTGCTCGGCCTCGGCGACCAGCTTCTGGGTGGCCGCCTGGGCGGTGGCGTGGCGCTCGGCCTCCTGCCGCTCGGCCTCCTCGCGGCGGGCGGCGAGCTGGATCTCGAACTCCGCCTCGTCCTGGGCCCGCTTGGCCTCCGACTCCTCCAGCACCCGCTGGGCCTGGGCGCGCATCTCGTCGGCCTGGCGCTTGGCGGTGGTGAGCACCTCGTCGCGCTCGCGCTTGGTCGAGGCGCGCAGCTGCGCCACCTCGCGCTCGGTGGTGGTGCGGAGCTTGGCGATCTCGCGCTCGGCGTCGGCGCGCTTCTCGGCCACCTCGTGGTCGGCGGTGGCCCGCAGCTTGGAGACCTCGCGCTCGGTGGTGGCGGTCAGCTCGTCGGCCTCGCGGCGGGCGGTCGAGCGGATCTCGTCGGCCTCGCGCTCGGCGGTGGTGCGCATCTCGTCGGCCTCGCGGGTGGCGAGGGCGCGCTTCTCGGCCGCCTCGTTCTCCGCGGCGGCGCGCAGGTCGGCGGCCTCGACCTTGGCCGTGGCCTTGATCTCGTTCGCCTCGGCCCTGGCGGCCTGCACGAGCTCGGTGGCCTGCTCCTCGGCGAGGCGGAGCAGCTGCTCGATCCGCGCGCCGAGACCGGAGTAGGTCGGGCGCTCCTGCTCCTGCAGCTGCCGCTGGGAGTCGGCCAGGTCACGCTGGAGAGCCTGGATCTGCTCCCGTGACTGCCGCAGCTCGCCGTCGAGCTGCTTCAGGTGATCGTGGACCTGGTGCCGGTCATAGCCCCGGAGCACCACGTCGAATTCCCGAGCGGGGGCGTCTTCAAAGAAGTTGTTGAGCTGGGCGTCGATGTCGGACTGCATGGAGGCTCGATCCTGGGTTGGCGAGACGGCTACACGGGCCGGGCGGGGGTTCTGGCATCCGAGGCGGGAGCCGGGGCGGGACCCACGTCCGGTGGTACGCCAGCGTACTCCGCCATTGCCACGTTGGAGGTCCCGTCCGACTTTATGCGCGACTTGTTATGTATGAACGTTTCTTGCATTCGGGGTGGTGTCTGCTCCTCTTTCAGGAGCCTGGACCAGCTCTGTCAGCATTCCGCCAACGTCTTTGGGATGAAGAAACGCGATCGACGAGCCCATCGAGCCGTGGCGTGGTTTCTCGTCGAGCAGCCGGACGCCCCGGCCGCCGATCGTCTCCAGAGCTTGCGCGACGTCCGGGACGCCGAAGGCGACATGATGCACGCCTTCTCCGCGCTTTGCCAGGAATTTTCCAACCGGCGTGTCCGGGCCGAGCGGTTCGAGCAACTGAATGTAAGACCCGCCGCCTTGCCCGTCGGCGATGTGCAGCATCGCCTCCTTGACTCCCTGCTCCTCGTTCACCTCACGGGCCACCACGGTCAGCTCGAAGGTCCGCTCGAAAAACGCGATCTTCTCTTCGAGGTCGTGGCATGCGATTCCCACATGGTCGATACGCATGAACATAGGGCCGCCCTCCATGGCGATCGCGTAGGTGCTCATAGGTATGGTGGCAAAGTCGCCCAACGTCCCGCCAGGGAGGCCCCCTGTCATGTCTGGTTCCGTCATAGTCGCCGGAGCTCGCACGCCCATCGGCCGGCTGCTCGGCTCGCTGTCCGGCCTCTCGGCCACCGAGCTGGGCGGTATCGCGATCAAGGCCGCGCTGGAGCGCTCCGGTGTCGCCCCCGAAGCCGTGCAGTACGTCATCATGGGCCAGGTCCTCCAGGCCGGCGCCGGCCAGATGCCCGCCCGTCAGGCCGCCGTCAAGGCCGGGATCCCCATGACCGTGCCGTCCCTGACCATCAACAAGGTGTGCCTGTCCGGGCTCGACGCCATCGCCCTGGCCGACCAGCTCATCCGGGCCGGCGAGTTCGACGTCGTGGTCGCCGGCGGCATGGAGTCGATGTCGAACGCCCCGCACCTGCTGCCCGGGCTGCGCAAGGGCGTGAAGTACGGCGCCGCCGAGATCCTCGACTCGATGGCCTACGACGGCCTCACCGACGCCTACGACCAGGTCGCCATGGGCCAGTCCACCGAGCGGCACAACGCGCGCCTCGGCCTGACCCGCGAGGAGCAGGACGCCTACTCCGCGCGGTCCCACCAGCTCGCCGCCGCCGCGATCAAGAACGGCACGCTCGACGACGAGATCGTCCCGGTGCCGATCCCGCAGCGCAAGGGCGAGCCGCTGATCTTCTCCGCGGACGAGGGCGTGCGCGGCGACACCACCGTGGAGGTCCTCGCCCGGTTGCGGCCGGCGTTCGACCCGGACGGCACGATCACCGCCGGGTCGTCTTCCCAGATCTCCGACGGCGCCTGCGCGGTGGTCGTGATGTCCAAGGCGAAGGCCGAGGAACTCGGGCTCGACTGGCTGGCCGAGATCGGCGCCCACGGCAACGTGGCCGGGCCGGACAACTCGCTGCAGTCCCAGCCCGCCAACGCGATCAAGCACGCCCTCGGCAAGCAGGGCCTCTCCGCCGACGACCTCGACCTGCTGGAGATCAACGAGGCCTTCGCCCAGGTGGTCCTCCAGTCGGTGAAGGAGCTCGGCGTCCCGCTCGACAAGGTCAACGTCAACGGCGGCGGCATCGCCGTCGGCCACCCCATCGGGGCCTCCGGCGCCCGCATCGTCCTCGCCCTGGCCCACGAGCTCAGGCGTCGGGGCGGCGGCGTCGGCGCGGCGGGCCTCTGCGGCGGTGGCGGCCAGGGCGACGCCCTCGTCATCAGCGTCCCGCGGTCCTGAACGCGGCCGTCGCGTCGCGTCACGGTGCTGAACGCGGCCGTCCTTCGCCTCGGGCCGTTCGAGAGCGGTCCCGGGCATCCGCGTCGCCGTCCCGGTCACCCGGCTCCCGGTGGAGCCGGGTCTCCGCGGGATCCGGGCCTCGGTGAACCCGGATCCCGGGGGAATCAGGTCTCGTCGGCGAACTTGACGGTGACCTTCTCGAAGCCGAGGCTCTTCAGCATCCCCTCCAGCATGATCTTGGTGTTCTGGTCGGCCCGGTTGCGCAGGTCGCTGGCCTGGGCGGCCTCGGCGATCTTCTTCTCGGCCAGCAGGTAGAGCTCCTGCTGGTCGGCCGGGGAGGAGGACAGGAAGTCCTCGACCCGGTCGAAGAGGCCACGCTGCTGGGCGTAGACGTAGGAACGTTTGTTGTCGAGGTTGGGCTTCTCCAGCTGGGCGCGGGGCAGCTTGATCGTGACCTCGGTGCGGTCGGGGGAGACGGTCAGCGCCCCCCGGGACAGGCCGCCGAAGTCGACGTAGGCGTCGACGCCGCCGGCGCCGACGAAGAGGGTCCGGCTGCCCTTGATCGCGTCGGGCAGGAACGCGGCGTCCTTCTCCAGGTCCACCACGACCTGGAAGTTGCCGGTCGCCGCCTCGAAACGGCTGAGGTTATGGATCGACTCCAGGAGCACGGGCTGGCTCCGGTCGATCGAGGTCTCGCCGAACGGGTTCAGCCACGACCACGTCAGGCGAGCGCCCACGGCGAGGAGGACGAGGACGACGAGCAGCCCGGCGAGGAAGCGCCAGCGACGCCTGCGAGGCGCCGGGGGAGCCTCGGGCGGAGCTTCTTGGGGGGCCTTCACACCGATCTCCTTCCCTCGGCGACCGCCTTCTCACCGGGAGCCTATGCCGATCTTGTCAGCTCCGCGGCGGGAGAACGGCCCGGGAGCCGGCGGAGGGGCCACGCCCTCCGGCGGCCGGCTCGCGCGTCCCGCCCCGCGACCTCGCCCCGGGCGACCGGTGGAGGGGGCCGCCCCGCGGCCGCGACCAGGCCGAGGCGTCGCCCACCCGCTGCTCCGGCGGGGCGTACCGGCCGCCCACTCCCTGTCCCGGCGGGGTGTGGTATTGCGGGCCCTGCCCTGCCGGGGAGGCTTGACCGGTCTGCCCCCCGAAGTGAGAGCTTTGTAACCGGCAGCCGGTGAAGTCGCCGTAGTAGAGCCGGAGCCAGTCGCGCCGCTGCGTCTCGGTGAGCCCGGAGAACCACGCCGCGGCGTACTGGTGCTCGGGGAGCGGACCACCGGGAAGCGGCTCGCCCCGCAGCCACGCCGCGACGATGTCGCGGTACCCCGCGGCCGGGGTGGCGTCGCATCTCTCGGCCAGGCCGTCGACGAACTCGTCGGCGGCCCTCTCGGCGAACCCGGCGGACAGGTCGTCGACGTGGATCCCGATCACGCCCGGGGCGAGGGTGCCCTGGTCGCGCCGGGGGTGCTGCTCCACCCGGGAGAACTCGCCGGGCGTCCCCGCCAGGCGGGAAGCGATCTTGACGAACGCCGAGCCCAGCTCGGGCAGGCCGGCGTGCATCCCCGGGTGCACACACACCATGATCGGCCACTCCTGGCAGCTGTAGACGACCCGCTGTGCGGAGACCGGCCGCTGCTCGGAGAAGAGCCGCGCCATGCCCGTCCCCGCGGCCAGCACCGCCAGCAGCGCGGCGGCCAGCACGAGCGCCTGGCGCGTCACGACCGCCGCCCAGCCGAGCAGCAGCGCGGCGCTGATTCCCACGAGCCAGAGGGTCTGGTCGGTGAAGGCCGCCGCGCTCAACCCCTGGAACGGGTCGTACGGCTCCCGTGTGGCGGGGGCCAGCCGGTCGGCCCAGGTCGGCCCCTGGGACAGCGCGGTGAACAGGCCGTAGCACCCGAGCCCGGCGAGCGCCGGAGTGATCGTCCACGGCAGCAGCCAGCCGGTCACCCAGCCGATGACCACGTACAGCGCGAGCCCGGCGGCGCCCATGACCAGGCCGCTGGGCAGCAGCCGCCCCGCCTGCTCGGTGAGCATGCTCCTGACCGCCAGGACCATCACCGTGGCGGTGAAGGCGCCGCCGGTCACCACCAGGATCGCCAGCGGCGCCCGCACCGCCTGCCAGGTGGTCAGCGACCGCTTGCCGACCCCGCGCCGCCTGCGGACCGCGACCCAGGCGGCGAAGGCGGCCGCCACCGGGCCGGTCAGCCGGAGCGAGCCGATCACCGCGACGATGATGTTCTCCCACGCGCTGACGCCGGGAACCAGGACGCTCCACGCCGCGACAACCCCGAGCACGAGCAGGACGGCGACCGCCATCAGCCCGCTCTGCTGGAGTTCCTCGCGTGAAACGCCCCTGTGCTCACGCACCGGTGGGCGTGGCCGCCCACGCCGCGTCGTCGGAACAGGCGTACGTATGGTGTCCGGACGCCGTCGAGCTGTCGTTCATCAAGCACCCCCCGTGCCATGAATGTGCGGAAGCCGGTCCCCTCGGCACCGGTCCGGCCCGCGTCCCCTGCAGGCCGGACTGAGTCAGCGCGGCCACTTGGCCACGGCCTCACCATTCGATGTGGGAACCATAACGGAGCGTGACGTTTGGCGTCCGGGTTCTTGGTGAAGCCGTCAGCCCGGTTACTCTTCGTATACGGGCGAACCGGGATGAGGCCGCGCTACCGTAGCCCTGTGGTTACAGGTCAGCTGAATCTGCCGTTCGACCCCATCGAGCGCGCCGCGGAGACGTGGCGCGTTCACTTCGGGCCCTCCTCGGCCATGGCCGCCGTCACATCGATCATGAGAGCGCACCAGATCCTGCTCGCGCAACTGGACGCGCTGCTCAAACCGTATGACTTGACCTTCGCGCGGTACGAGGCACTGGTGCTGCTCACCTTCAGCAAGACGGGGGCCCTGCCGCTGTCCAAGATCGGCGAGCGCCTGATGGTCCACCCCACGAGCGTCACGAACACCGTCAGCCGCCTGGAACGCGCCGGCCTGGTGCGCCGCCTGCCCAACCCCCGCGACGGCCGGGGAGTGCTGGCCGAGATCACCGACCGTGGCCGGGATGTCGTGCGCCGGGCCACCGGTGACCTGATGGCGGCGGACTTCGCCATGACCATGTACGGCGAGTCCGAGCTGGAGCAGATGTTCGACCTGTTCAGGACTCTCCGCGTCGCGGCCGGCGACTTCGAGGGGTAGCCGGCCCGGCCCGGCGCGCGGCGTCCGTGGCCGGTCCCGTCCGCTTCGTGGGTGCTGCGTCGGGCGCAGCGGCCGGGATACGGCAGGATTGGGGGTATGAGCCCAGCGGACTTCACTCGACCCGGATCGCTCTACGGCGCCGTCGATCTCGGCGCCCGCAAGCAGGCCCTTGAGGCACAGGCGCGGCGGGAGAGCGCCGCGCAGGAAACCGGCGGTGTTCCGGCGCCGGTCGTCGACGTCACCGACGCGAACTTCGCGACCGACGTCGTCGAACGCTCCATGAACAGCCTCGTGCTGCTGGAGCTCACCGTCTCCCGCGCCGAGCAGGCCAAGCAGTACAGCCTGCTGCTGGAGAAACTGGCCGCGGAGAACGCCGGCCGGTGGGTCCTCGCGCGGGTCGACGTCGAGCTCAGCCCGCAGATCGCGCAGGCGCTCCGGGTGCAGAACGTGCCCGCCGTGTACGCCATCTTCCAGGGCCAGCCGGTGGCGGTCGCCCCCGGCATCGCCACCGAGACGCAGCTGCGTGACTGGCTCTCCCAGCTCATGGAGGCCCTGGCGCAGTACCTGCCGCCGCCCGGCGAGGGCGGTCAGGCGGCGCCGCAGGAGCCCCCGGCCGAGCCCGAGATCGTGGCCGCCGAGCAGGCGATCGACGCCGGTGACCTCGACGCCGCGGTGGCCGCGTACGAGCGGCTGCTGGCCCGCTCGCCGAACAACCAGGACGCCAAGCTGGGCCTGGCCGGGCTCGGCCTGATCCGGCGCACCCAGGACGTCGACCCCGCCGACGTGCAGCGCCGCCTGGGCGACCCGGCGGACCTCGATGCCCAGCTCCTGGCCGCCGACTTCGAGATGCTCTCCGGCGAGGTCGACGAGGCGTTCGACCGCCTCATCGGCGTGGTGCGCCGCACCTCGGGCGCCGACCGTGACAAGGCCCGGCTCCACCTGCTCGGCCTGTTCGACACCCTCCCCGGCGACGACCCGTCCCTTGCCAAGGCCCGCAGGAACCTGGCCAGTGCCCTGTTCTGAGCCGCTCCGGGCTTCGGCTCCGCTCCGGGCCCGCAGGGTTACCGGGCGTCTCCGGCACCGGGAGTCCCGTCCCGGACGCGCGGTCCGGGGCGGTCCTCCGCGGCGGGTCCTCCCGCCGCGGGTCTCCCGGTCCGTGCGGAGACCCTCGGGTGGCTCGCCGTAGACGGATTGTGACCGCATCGGCGGCTCCGAGTCAGCTGTCCGGGCGCGTGCACCCGTCCGGTGATGGCACGATGGAAGGCATCCCACCCAAAGTCAGTCGCAAAGGAGCGGGTTGACTGTGGCCACCGTGCCGAGTGTTTCGTACTCCATCACCGTGCGCCTTGAGGTGCCGGCCGGCGGCAAGGCCGTCAGTCAGCTCACCCATGCCGTAGAGTCCGCCGGAGGCGTGGTCACCGCGCTCGACGTGACCACGGCCGGGCACGAGACGCTGCGCATCGACGTCACCTGCGCCACGCGTGACACCGACCACGCCCAGGCCATCGTGGACAAGCTCGAAGCCGTCGAGGGCGTCGTCATCCACAAGGTCTCCGACCGGACCTTCCTCATGCACCTCGGCGGCAAGATCGAGATGAAGTCGAAGGTGCCGCTGCGCAACCGCGACGAGCTCTCGATGGCCTACACGCCCGGCGTCGCCCGGGTCTCCATGGCCATCGCCCGCAATCCCGAGGACGCCCGCCGGCTGACCATCAAGCGCAACACCGTCGCCGTCGTCACCGACGGCTCGGCGGTGCTCGGCCTGGGCAACATCGGCCCGGCCGCCGCGCTTCCCGTGATGGAGGGCAAGGCCGCGCTGTTCAAGCGGTTCGCCGACATCGACGCCTGGCCGATCTGCCTCGACACCCAGGACGTCGACGAGATCGTGCGGACCGTCCAGATCATCGCTCCCGGCTTCGGCGGCATCAACCTGGAGGACATCTCGGCGCCGCGCTGCTTCGAGGTGGAGCGGCGGCTGCGCGACCTGCTCGACATCCCGGTCTTCCACGACGACCAGCACGGCACCGCGATCTGCGTGCTGGCCGCCCTCACCAACGCGCTGCGCGTGGTCGGCAAGGAGATCGGCGAGGTCCGGATCGCGCTCGCCGGCGCCGGCGCGGCCGGTACGGCGGTGCTGCGCCTGCTGCTCGCGGCCGGTGCCCGCAACGTGATCGTCTGCGACTACCTGGGCGCGGTGCACCGGGGCCGTCAGGACCTGGACGACTCGCTCCGGTGGATCGCCGAGCACACCAACGCCGACGGCTACGCGGGCGACCTGCGCGGCGCCGTCAAGGGCGCCGACGTGTTCATCGGGGTCTCCGCGCCGGGCATCCTCAACGGCGACGACATCGCCACCATGGCCAAGGACGCCGTGGTCTTCGCCCTGGCCAACCCCGAGCCCGAGGTCTCGCCCGACGCCGCCCGCGAGCACGCCGCCGTGGTCGCCACCGGCCGCTCGGACTACCCGAATCAGATCAACAACGTCCTGGCCTTCCCCGGTGTCTTCCGCGGCCTTCTCGACGCGCAGGCCAGCGTGGTCAGCCAGGAGATGCTGCTGGCCGCCGCCCGCGCGCTGGCCGCCGTGGTCACCGACGAGGAGCTCGGCCCCAACTACATTATCCCCAGCGTGTTCCACGCGGACGTGTCGACCGCCGTCGCGGCCGCGGTGCGCGAGTCGGCCGGCGGCCGCGCGCGCACGGGCATGACCGAGGCCTGACGGAGCCGGGGCGGGCGTGTCCCCGTCCGCCCCGCCGCCCCGGGCCGTCCCGTCCGCCCTCGCCGCTCCGTCGCTCATGGTGATGGCGCGCGCCCTCTCCGTGACGCAATGTGAAGCCGGGCATCGGAACAGGGGGTGGAGGAGCGCGACGGGGGGTTCACCCCTCATGATGGATGTATGGCGGAGGCGATCTACGTCGGCGGGCTCCTGGTGGCGACGCCCCAACTGGACGACCCCAACTTCCGGCGCAGCGTGGTCCTGGTTCTGGAGCACGACGTCGACGGGGGCACCCTCGGTGTCGTGCTCAACCGGCCCAGCGACATCGCGGTGACGCAGGTGCTCCCCACCTGGGACACCATGGTCACCGGCCCGTCCGTCCTGTTTCAGGGCGGTCCTGTGCAGACCGACAGCGCGCTGGCGCTGGCCGCGGTCCCCAGTGGGCAGGAGCCGCTCGGCTGGCGGCGGCTGCACGCGGGCACCCCGGCGGTGTCCAGGCTCGGCACGGTCGACCTCGACGCCCCGCCGGAGATCCTCGCGGGGGAGATCGCCCAGATGCGGATCTTCGCCGGGTACGCCGGGTGGTCGGCCGGGCAACTGGAGAACGAGATCGGCGAGGGCGCCTGGTACGTCGTCGACGCGGAGCCCGGTGACACCTTCCACCACGAGCCGCAGTCGCTGTGGCGGGCGGTGCTCCGCCGCCAGCGGGGCGAGCTCGCCTACGTGGCGACCTGCCCCGACGACCCGTCGATGAACTAGCCGGTGGCCCGGCCCTCCCGGCCGGCGGGCGGACGCCGTCCGGGCGCGCGGCCCGCGGGAGGGGCGGCGTGCCCGAGGCCGACGGCGCCGTCCGTGGGGTGGGTGACGGCGGGCGGGTGCGGGCGGTCCCAGCCGGGTCGCAGGGAGCGCTCGGCCATGGCCAGGGCGGCCTCCAGGCGGGCCGCGACGGCGGTGATGTCGTCCGGGTCATCGGGTCCGCAGAACTCGAAGCCGACCCGGGCCACGGTGGTGAAGAGCGCGACCACGAAGTGAGGCAGCAGGTCGTCGGGGCTGGAGCCCTCGCGTCTGGCCAGCTCCGCGACCAGCCGCCGCTCGTTCTCCATCATCCGCCGCGCACTCCCGGCGAAGAGCGCCGGCGTGCCGTCGATGACCTTACGGGACTTGAGGAACCTGGCGGTGTCGGCTGGATCGCCCTGCTTCAGCATGGTGATCACCGCGCGTACGGCGTGTGCGAACGCGGTGAACGGCGGCTCGTCCGCGGGCCGGGCGGCCAGCTCGGCGACCATGATCTCCTGGTTGTCGACGGGCAGGGAGAGGGCCACGTCCTCCTTCGTGGCGAAGTATCGGAAGAACGTGCGGGGGGAGATCTCCACGGCCGCGGCGATCTGGTCGACGGTCGTCGCCTCGTAGCCCTGCCTGAGGAACAGGTCGAGAGCCGCGTCGATGAGCGCCAGCCGTGTCTTCTGCTTCTTCCGCTCACGTAGGCCGGGCTGACCCATGCTTGTCACCCCTTCGAAACGCATAGTTCACAGACTGCCATAAGTCACTATGTGCCTCATAAAAGGATTTGTCACTTGTCAGTGTCTGCCATAAATTACCCCAGGTTGACGCCTCAGATGGAGGCGTGACGAGAAATCACAAGGGGGCGCCTCCATGGCACAAGTCAAGATGGTGACCACATCACCGCCGTCCGGCGCGGGGACGTCGTCCAGGCAGGGGCACCCGTGGCTCACCCTGCTCGCTGTGTCGCTCGGTGTCATGATGGTGATGCTCGACGGCACCGTCGTCGCCATCGCCAACCCGGTGATCGGCACCGAGCTGAAGGCGTCCCTCGCCGACCTGCAGTGGGTGACCAGCGGCTATCTGCTCGCACTCGCCGTGTTCCTGATCACGGCGGGCAAGCTCGGCGACCTGTTCGGGCACAAGCGGATCTTCATGATCGGCATTGTGGGCTTCGCCGCCACGTCCCTGGCCATCGGTCTTTCCGACTCCATCACCATGCTGATCGCCTTCCGCGTGCTCCAGGGCCTCTTCGGCGCCCTGCTGCAGCCCGCGGCGCTCGCCCTGCTCCGTGCCGCCTTCCCGGCTGAGAAGCTCAACATGGCGATCGGCGTCTGGGGTGCGACGATCGGCCTGTCCAGCGCCGCCGGCCCCATCGTCGGCGGTCTCCTGGTGGAGAACGTGAACTGGCAGTCGGTCTTCTACATCAACGTCCCGGTCGGCGTGGTCGCGCTGCTCGTCGGCATGTTCGTCATCAAGGAGAGCCGGGCGGGCGCGCTGTCCAGGATCGACTGGCTCGGTGTCGTCCTGCTCTCCGGCGCCATGTTCTGCATGGTCTGGGCGATCATCAAGGCCCCCGACTACGGCTGGGGCGACGTCAAGACGATCGCCTTCCTCGCGGGCGCCGTGGTGCTCGGCGGCGTGTTCGTCTTCTGGCAGACCAGGACCGCCGAGCCGCTGATCCCGCTCAGCCTGTTCGGCAACGTCTCGGTCGGGGTCGGCACCCTGCTGATGGTGCTGATGGCCTTCTCGATGTTCGGCGCGATGTTCTTCCTCACGTTCTACTTCCAGGGCGTGCACGGCCTGTCGCCGCTCGACTCGGGCCTGCGGATGCTCCCGATGAGCGCGGGCATGATCGTCGCCTCGCCGCTCGCGGGCATGGCGATCAGCAAGCTCGGCCCGAAGGTCACGATCGCGACGGGCATGCTGATCACCGCGGTGGCCATGTTCCTGCTCTCCCGCCTGGACCTGGCGGCCGGTTACGTGGACAGCGCGATCCCGTTCGTGCTGCTCGCCTTCGGTCTCTCCCCGGTGATGGTCGGCGCCACCGAGGTCATCGTGGGCAACGCCCCCGAGGAGCTCAGCGGCGTCGCCGGCGGCGTGCAGCAGTCGGCCATGCAGGTCGGCGGGTCGATGGGCACGGCGGTGCTCGGTGCGATCGTCGCGGGCCGGGTGGCCGACGTGCTCCCCGGCCACTGGGCCGCGGCCAAGCTTCCCCCCCTCCCTCCGGAGCAGATGGAGCTGGTCGAGAAGGGCGCCGCCTTCGCCGAGGCCGGCGCGGCTCCCGGCACGCCCGAGCCGGTCGTGCGGGCCATCGAGAGCGCTGTGCACCTGTCCTTCCTGGACGGCATGCACCTGGGCTTCACCGTCAGCACCGGGGTGGCCGTGCTCGCGGCGCTGCTCGCGCTGTTCGTCAGGGCGGGCCGCAAGACCGAGGGCGCCCCGATCCACATGGGCTGACGCCCCCGTACGACAGGCTGCCGCGTTTCCCGTACGGCTCCCGCCGGTTCCGGCGGGAGCCGTACCCGTCGGTCGCGCGGCCGCTCGTCCGGTCGCGTACCGCCCGTTCCGGCGGTCGCGCGCTCCGTGCCGGCGGTCGCGTACCGCCTGTGCCGTGCCGGCGCCCGGACCGCGGTGGTGCGCGCATAAAATCGTCAGGGTGAGCACGAAGATTCTCCCTGAGAGCGACGTCCGGCCGAACCTGTCGCACGGCGATGGCGACCACGAGCGGTTCGCCCACTATGTCGAGAAGAACAAGATCATGGAGAGCGCGATCAGCGGCATTCCGGTCCGCGCGCTCTGCGGCAAGGTCTGGGTGCCGAACCGCGACCCGCAGAAGTTCCCGGTCTGCCCGGAGTGCCAGGAGATCTACTCGGGCCTGCCGAAGGGCGAAGACAACACCAACGAGTGAGTGTTGTTCATGGGTGATCGCCACCGATGAGGCTACGGTCGGGATGTCGCCGGGGGGCGACGATCGACCAGCGGCTGGGATCTGTCGGGGGAGTCCATGGTTCGGCGCGCGATCGCCGTCGTTTCGGCATGCCTGTTCACGGCGGGCACCGTTCCGCACCGCCCCGTCCCGGGGTCCGCTGTGGCCGATCCATCCCCGGCCGCGGCCGCTCCGTCCGGAGGGGCGCCTGATCCGTCCGGATGCGTGCGAGCCACCCGCGGTATGGCGCCCGGGCGCGGGTCCGAAGGGTTCCGGATCGCGCCGGCCACCGAGACGGCGCCCGGACGTGGATCCGAGCCGCACGCGCCGCCTCCGGGGCAGGCCGCCGAGATGCTCGCCGACCTCAGGCGCCGCCTGCCGTCGGCGCGTCTGCCCAGGCTTCCCGTCACCGTGCCCATGTGGGCGCACGTCCTCACGGACGGCCGTCTCGGGGCGTCCGACACCGCGGTGCGCAGCCAGGTCGCCATGCTCAACGCCGCCTACGGCGGGGAACTTGGCGGGGCCGACACCGGGATCAGGTTCCGGCTCGACGGCATCACCCGCACGGTCAACGCGGCGTGGTTCCGCGACCCGGTCACTTTCGAGCGGTCGATCAAGCGTGCCCGTAAGGGCGGCGCGGAGACGCTCAACCTCTATGTCGCCCAGTTGGGCGAGCTGGTACTCGGCTATTCCACCTATCCCTACCTGTACCGCAGCGACCCCAGGCTCGACGGTGTGGTCATCGACTGGCGCAGCCTGCCCGGCGGGTCACTGCGCAACTTCGACCGCGGGTTCACCGGGGTCCATGAGATCGGTCACTGGTTCGGGCTGCTGCACACCTTCGAACACGGCTGCGCCGCGCCCGGCGACGGCGTCGACGACACCGCGCCCGAGGGACAACCCACCCAGGGCTGCCCCGCCGGCAAGGACACCTGCGTGGGTGACGGGCCCGACCCGCTCCACAACTTCATGGACTACTCCGACGACCGCTGCATGTCGGAGTTCACACCGGGCCAGGCGTTGAGGATGCAGGAGATGTGGGCCGCTTACCGGGCGCCGGAGGCGGACACTACCCTTGACAGGTGACAGTACCGAAGACACTTGACGCTCCGTACCAACCACCCCGGATCTTCGGTCCCGAGTATCGAACAGCCACCCTCGGCATCCTGCTCGTCGTCACGCTGATCGCCTTCGAGGGCATGTCCGTGGGCACGGTCATGCCCGCGGTCTCCAAGGACCTCGACGCGCTCGACCTGTACGGCCTGAGCTTCTCGGCCTTCCTCATCGCCGGGTTGCTGGCCAACGTCGTCGCCGGGCTCTGGTCCGACCGGCGAGGCCACGCGGTGCCGTTCGTGCTCGGTGTCGGCCTGTTCGCGGCCGGCATGGCCATGGCCGGCGCCGCCGGTTCCAAGGAACTGTTCATCGTGGCCCGGGCCGTGCAGGGCCTGGGCGGCGGCGCGGTCATCGTGGCGATCTACGTGATGATCGCGCGGGTCTACGTCCCCGAGACCCGGCCCAGGGTGTTCGCCGCGGTCTCCTCGGCGTGGGTGCTGCCC
Source organism: Streptosporangium fragile (assembly GCF_039534445.1). Taxonomy (NCBI): domain Bacteria; kingdom Bacillati; phylum Actinomycetota; class Actinomycetes; order Streptosporangiales; family Streptosporangiaceae; genus Streptosporangium; species Streptosporangium fragile. The sequence continues at coordinate 70,791 of NZ_BAAAVI010000038.1, forward strand.
GCCCTGGTCGGCCCCGGGCTCAGCGGCCTCATCGCCGAGACGGTCGGCTGGAGGTGGGTCTTCTACGGGATCGTGCCCCTGGTCGTGCCCGCCCTCGTCATGCTCCTGCCCGCGCTGCGCGGCGGCGAGGGACCGCTGCCCGAGCCCGCGCCCGGTCCCCGGTCCCGCCCGCTGGCGATGACCCTGGCCGCCGCCGCCACCGCGACCGGCGCCGGCACGCTGCTGTACGGCGTGGACCTGTTGCACGGCTCTCCGGTGCCCGGCGGGGTCGCCGTCGCCGCCGGACTGCTGGTGCTCGTCCTGGGGCTGCCGAGGCTGCTGCCTCCCCGGGCTCTCAGGTTCGGCCGTGGCCTGCCCACCACGGTCATGATGCGCGGGGTGCTCTCGTCGGCGTTCTTCGGGGTCAACGCGTTCATCCCGTTGTTCCTGACCGAGGTGCGCGGCTTCTCGGTCGGGGCGGCGGGGGTCGCGCTCACCATCGGCGCCCTGGGCTGGACGACCGGCTCCTACCTGCAGACCCGCTGGACCGGCGACCGCCCCCTGCTGGTGCGGATCGGCGCCGCGGCGGTCACCGCGGGCATCCTGCTGACGCTGCTGGCGATCGTGCCGGGCGTGACCGGCTGGATCACGGTGCCCGCCTGGGTCGTCGCCGGATTCGGCATGGGCGTCGGCACCACGAGCGTGAACGTCACCGCGATGCGCCAGTCGCCCGACGCCGAGCAGGGCGCCAACTCCGCCGCCCTGCAGGTCGTCGACACCCTCGGCAGCGCGCTCACGATCGGCATCGGCGGCGCGCTGGTCAACCTGATCGGCCACGACGACATCGCCACCGGCTACGTCACGATCGCCGTGCTGATGGCCGCGATCGGCGTTCTCGGGACGGCCGCGGCCGGGCGCATGCGAGAGGTTTCATGACTCATTGGTCACTCCTGTAACACTGATCGCCCATAGCCGGGCCACACCGGGCGATGCGTGGTAGGACGGTATGACCGTGACCACCGGGAGGAGGTGCCGTGCACGAACGACCTCGCCGTACGCGCCGGCCCTACTCTTCGGGGCCCGACGACCCGCGTCCGGCGGCGCCGCCGCCCGGCCGGTCCGAGCGCGAGACCGACCGTTCCCGCCTGACCTGGCCTCCGCAGATCCCCGAGCCGGGTGACGACCTCCCGCCCTCGGCCCGCTGGTACGGCACGCCCATCCCGCCTCCGCCCCGTAAGACCGGTCGCCTGCGCCGCCTGGCCCGTGTGCTGCTCGTCCTGGCGGCCTGCGCCGGGATCGTCGCCGGGATGGTCGCGGTGATACGGGCGCTGCCCGAGCCTCCGCCGCCGACCCGCGCGAGCGACCCGGTCGCGGGGGTGAGTCACCCGCTGCCTGCGGGCTGGACCGCCGGCACCGTGCCGCCGGTCACGGCGTTCACCTCGTCGGCGGGTGACGGCGGGACGGTGACCGTCATGATCAGGCCGGCGGAACCGGCCACCGACGCGCGCGCGGCCGCCGTCGAGCTGAGCGACCTGTACGCGCGGCTGCTGCTTCACGGCGACGAGGTGGAGGTCGTGGACGACCGGTCGATCGCCGTCGGCGGGCGCGCCGGGCACAGCCGCTCGGTGCGGGCCGAGTACGTGGACGTGGTGAACCGGCCCGCCTACCTCCGGGTGGTCTTCCTCGCCGGGACCGGTGCGCGCCCGGTCGTGGTGGTCGCCGTCGCGCAACCGGACGATCCCACGGTCCGGGCCGAGATCGAGACTGTGATCCAAGGACTGCGCTGACCGTTCCCGGCCCGGCGGGCGTCGCCCGCCGCCCGCCTGCCCACCGGGGCATCCCGTACATTTCCCCCGCCGCCGGGCGGTGCCCGGCCCCCCTAGCACGTGGGGGCGACCTTGGCGAGGATCTCGGCAGATCGGCACGTCTTGTCGTTGATGCCGATTACTCTGGTGACACTGTGAGCACTTCCGCCGCATCCCACCTCTCGCCCTCCTACCCGGACCGTGCCGCCTGGGGCACCGCGCCGAAGCTTCGCGCGTGGCAGCAGGAGGCCTTTGACCTGTACTGCAGGCGTGAGCCGCGCGACTTCCTCGCGGTCGCCACGCCGGGTGCGGGCAAGACGACCTTCGCGCTCCGCATCGCCAGCGAGCTGCTCTCCCGGGGAATCGTCCGGGCTGTGACGATCGTCACACCGACCGAGCACCTCAAGCGGCAGTGGGCGGACGCCGCGGGGAGGGTCGGCATCCCCATCGACCCGGAGTTCAAGAACAGCCAGGGGGTGACCTCCCGCGACTACACCGGGGTGGCCATCACCTACGCCCAGGTGTCGATGCACCCGGCACTACACCGCGCCCGCACCGAGGCACGCAAGACGCTCGTCATCTTCGACGAGATCCACCACGCCGGCGACGCCAAGTCGTGGGGTGACGGCGTGCGCGAGGCGTTCGAGCCGGCGGCCCGCCGCCTCTCCCTGACCGGCACCCCCTTCAGGTCCGACGTCAACCCGATCCCGTTCGTCACCTACGCGGAGGACGGTGAGGGGGTCCGGCGCAGCGTCTCCGACTACTCCTACGGCTACGGCCCGGCCCTCGCCGACGGTGTCGTCCGGCCCGTCATCTTCCTCGCGTACGCAGGGGAGATGCGCTGGCGCACCCGCGCGGGCGACGAACTGGCCGCGACCCTCGGCACCCCGCTCACCAAGGACCAGCTCGGTCAGGCGTGGAAGGCCGCGCTCGACCCGAAGGGCGACTGGATCCGGCAGGTGCTCCAGGCGGCCGACCGGCGGCTGACCGAGGTGCGCAAGGGCGTCCCCGACGCCGGCGGCCTGGTCATCGCCACCGACCACGAGACCGCCCGCGCCTACGCCCGTCACATCCGGAACATCACCGGTGAGGGGGCGACGGTCGTGCTCTCGGACGACCCCACGGCCTCCAAGAAGATCAAGGAGTTCTCCGCCTCGGAGCAGCGCTGGCTGGTCGCGGTCCGGATGGTCTCCGAGGGCGTCGACATCCCGCGCCTGGCCGTCGGCGTCTACGCCACCAGCACCTCCACTCCGCTCTTCTTCGCCCAGGCCGTCGGCCGCTTCGTCCGCGCCCGCAAGCGCGGCGAGACCGCCTCGGTCTTCCTGCCCTCGGTGCCGACCCTGATGGGGCTGGCGGGGGAGATGGAGGCCGAGCGCGACCACGTGCTCGACCGCAAGCCCCCGGAGGAGGGGCTCGACGACTTCCTGCTCGAAGACGCCCAGCGGAAGAAGGACAACCCCGACGTCCTGGGTGACGAGTTGCCGTTCGAGACCCTGGAGGCGATCGCCACCTTCGACCGGGTCCTGTTCGACGGCGGCGAGTTCGGCAGCGCCGCCGAGCCCGGCTCCCCCGAGGAGGAAGACTTCCTCGGCCTGCCCGGCCTGCTGGAGCCCGATCAGGTCCGCACCCTGCTGAGCAAGCGCCAGGCCGACCAGATGAAGGCCAGGCGGAACAAGCCGGAGGCGAAGGAGCCCGAGCTCGCCCCGCACGAGTTGATCGCCAATCTGCGCAGGGAGCTGAACGGGCTCGTCGGCGCGTGGAACCACCGCACCGGCCAGCCGCACGGCGTCATCCACGCCGAGCTCCGCCGGGCCTGTGGCGGCCCGGCCATCGCGCAGGCGTCCGTCGAGCAGATCCAGCAGCGGATCGACAAGATCCGCCACTGGGCCACCCAGCGGTCCCACTGACGCGGGTGCCCCGGGGTACCCGCGTCGTGTCCTCCGCGACGCAGGTCGCCCCGCGGCGGACCGGCGATTTCCGGGCGCCCCGCATCGTGTCTTCCGTACCGGGCCGGGCTCGCCGTCGTGGGTACCTTCCGCGCGGCCGGGCCCGCCGCCGAGGTGTGCCGGATGCCCGGCCGGGCGACGACCGGGTCAGCTCAGCGCGATCGGCCGGCCGGTGCGGCCGTCGACCGCCCTGAGGGCGCCCGCGCCGGGCAGCGGTGCCGTGAGGCGCACCTGCACGGAGGCCACCCCGCCCGTCACGCTCACCGGCCCGGTCACGACCCCGGAGCGGCGGTCCGCGGCCCCGGAGCGCTCCTGCGCCCCGCCCTCGCGCATCCACACCTTGATCGTGCGGTTGCGGTGGCGCAGGACGACGGTCGCGGTGTCGCACTCGTCGGCCCTGGCGGTCCAGAAGAGCGTCACGCCCCGCAGCGTCCCCTGGTGCCTTGCCAGCCGGAGCCGCTCGGGCGCGGGCAGCCTGGCCGGGCAGGAGGCGGCGTTTCCGCCGTGGCCGCCGCCCTGCGTCGCCTGCGTGGTTCGTGCCGCCTGGCCGCCATACGCCACCGCCGGAGTCCTTCCCGCGGCCATGGTCGGATTCGCGGTCGGATTCGCGGTCGGGCTCGCGCCCGGGTTCGCGGCGGCCGGAGGGGACGGGGGCGCGGCGATCGGAGCCGGGCGGGGAAGCTGGGCGCCGGCCCAGATCGTGGCCCCCTCCAACGCGACCAGCGCCAGCACGCTCGTCAACCGCACCATCGCCCCGCCCCGGAAGAGGTTCCACAGGCACAGCGGGGCCAGTACCAACCACGACACACCGAGCAAGAACATGTGAGGTCACCACCGGGAGTAAGAGGATTGCAGCTCTTCGTAATACTCCTGTCGCACGCTGTGGTGTGGAGGTTTAACCTTTCCTTTCCGCTCTGTGATCGTTCAAATGCGAAACGTATTCGCCGTTGGTAGCGTGTCCCTGCATTCACTCCGGCCCCCTCCAGCCGGTACCCCGGTACTTTCGTCGAAAGAGGAACCATGGTGGCGGAGATCATCCGTGCAGAGATCATGGAGTACGTGGCCCCGATGTTCGAGCAGATCATGGCGAGGATGGACACCCTCGCCACGAAGGAGGATCTCGACCAGGTCAGGGAGGACGTGGCGAAGTGCGCCACGAAGGAGGACTTCGCCGTGGTCCAGAGGGATGTCGACGGTGTGAAGGAGGAGCTCAAGGAGGTCCGGCGGACCGTTGACGTACTGACCTGTGACGTCGGCACGCTGAAGGAGGACTCCAGGGCCATGAAGGAGAACTACGTGGTCATGGACGGCAAGCTCGACCGGATCATCCTCTTGCTCGGGATGTCGCAGAACTGAGCCGGACCGGGCGGGCCGGTCAGGCCGGGCGCACGACCGGGGTGCCGGTGAGGCGCGCTCCGGCGGATGCGAGCTGGGTCAGGGCGGCCTCGGTGGTCGAGGGGGCCACGCCGGCCGTCAGGTCCAGCAGCACCTGGACGGACAGGCCGTTCGCCACCGCGTCCAGGGCGGTGGCCCGCACGCAGTGGTCGGTGGCGATGCCGACGACGTCGACCGTGTCCACACCGCGCGCGGCGAGCCAGTCGGCCAGGCTCGTGCCGTCGGGCGCGGCGCCCTCGAAGCCGCTGTAGGCGGCGGCGTGGGCACCCTTGCTGAAGATCTCCTCCACCTTGGCCGTGTCCAGGGCGGGATGGAAGCCGGCGCCGGGAGACCCGGCGACGCAGTGAGCGGGCCAGGAGTTCACGTAGTCGGGTCGGGTGGCGAAGTGGTCGCCGGGGTCCACATGGAAGTCACGGGTGGCCACGACATGGTCGTAGCCGTGCGAGGCGAGATGGCGGGAGATGGCGGCGGCGACCTCGGCGCCACCGCTCACCGCCAGGCTTCCCCCCTCGCAGAAGTCGTTCTGCACATCGACGACGATCAGCGCGGTTGCCATGTGGACTAGTCAAACACGGTCGGGAGGGCGGCGTCCCCCCGGGACAGCTGGTGGGCGGTGACCGGCAGTTCGGCGACGGCCGCGCGGTGCCGGTCACGGGCCGCCTGCAGGCTCTCCCGGCCCACGATCTCGCCGTCGCCGACCAGCGGAACCTGGAGCGGGCGGGCGTCCGCGGGCGGTTCCCCGGAGACGGTGACCAGCTCGGCGACCGCGGTGCCCGTGGCGTCGAGGCTGCGGAAGGCCTGCTTGAGCCCGCCCCTGCTGGGCTTGCCCACCGATCTCTTGGCCACCGGCCGCATGATCCCGTCTGCGTCCTCGCGGGCGACGAGCTTGTAGACCAGGGCGGCCGTGGGCACGCCCGAGCCGGTGACCAGCGAGGTGCCGACGCCGTAGCCGTCCACGGGCGCGGAGGCCAGCGCCGCGATGGCGTACTCGTCCAGGTCGCTGGTGACGATGATCCGTGTCTTGTGGGCGCCGAGGGCGTCGAGCTGCGCGCGGACCTCCCGGGCGACCTCGCAGAGGTCGCCGGAGTCGAGGCGGACGGCGCCGAGGGAGGGGCCGGCCAGCTCCACCGCGGTCCGCACCGCCCGCGCCACGTCGTAGGTGTCGACGAGCAGCGTGGTCCCGGCGCCGAGGGAGTCGATCTGCGCCTGGAACGCCTGCTCCTCGGAGTCGTGCAGCAGTGTGAAGGCGTGGGCCGCCGTCCCGGCGGTCGGCACGCCGTACACGCGCCCGGCCATGAGGTTGGAGGTGGAGGCGAACCCGCACAGGTAGGCGGCCCGCGCGGCGGCCACGGCCGCCTTCTCGTGGGTGCGCCGCGAGCCCATCTCGATGATCGGCCTGTTCCCCGCGGCGTGGACCATGCGGGAGGCGGCCGTGGCGATCGCGCAGTCGTGGTTGAGAATCGACAGGATCACGGTCTCCAGCAGCACAGCCTCGGCGAAGGTGCCCTCCACCGTCATGATCGGGGAGCCGGGGAAGTAGCACTCGCCCTCGGGGTAGCCGCGCACGTCCCCGCCGAACCGGTAGCCGGCGAGGAAGTCCAGCGTGGGCTCGTCGACCACCTCGTTGTCCCGCAGGAAGGCGAGTTCGTCGTCGCCGAAACGGAACGCCTCCAGGGCGTCGAGCACCCGGCCGGTGCCGGCGACGACCCCGTACCGCCGTCCGCCGGGCAACTGCCGCGCGAAGACTTCGAACACCGCTCGTCTGGAGGCCGCGCCGCTGCGCAGCGCCGCCTCCACCATCGTCAGCTCATAGTGATCGGTAAGCAACGCACTGCTCATGCTCATTCTCACGAGTCGAAGACTAAGCCCGAGGTAGGGCAGACTGGTGATTGTGGGTAGCACCGCTCCAGTGGAGGTTGAGCGTCCGGCCGGCGACGTACGGCCCGATCTGCCATGGTTGACCATCGTCTGGAATGACCCGGTCAACCTGATGTCGTACGTCACGTATGTCTTTCAGACCGTCTTCGGATACTCGCGGGAGAAGGCGGAGAAGCTGATGCTCGACGTGCACCACAAGGGCAAGGCCGTGGTCTCCAGCGGCACCCGCGAGGAGATGGAGCGCGACGTGCAGATCATGCACTCCTACGGTCTGTGGGCCACCGTCCAGCGGGATTCGTGAACGGGCGGGCGGGTTTCGGGCGGGGTCCGCGAGGAGCGGTGGGAGAGAGATGAGTTCGGGGTTCAAGCCGGGGCGCGACGGCGGTGTGATCACGAGTTTCGACGCCGCCGAGGTCTCGATCCTGCGCTCGCTGGTCGCGCAGATCCTGGGCCTGATCGAGCCCGGCCAGACCGGTGACGATCCTCTGGAGCGCGCGCTGGGCATCGGTCCCTCCGAGCCGTCCAGTGATCCGGTGCTGGCGCGGCTGTTTCCCTCGGCGTACGAGGACCACGAGCAGGCCGCGGAGTTCCGCCGCTACACCGAGGCGACGCTGCGCGAGGGCAAGCGGGCCGACGCGCAGGCCATGCTCGACAGCGCCGAGCCGGGCCGGGTGGAGCTCACCAGGGAGCAGGCGCAGGCGTGGATGCGCGCGCTGAACGATGTTCGGCTGGCGCTCGGCACCCGGCTGGAGGTGACCGAGGAGATCCACGACGAGATCGCCGACATGCCGGAGGACGATCCGCGCTATCCGGCGTACGTCACCTACGACTGGCTGACCTACCTCCAGGACACCCTGGTCCGGGCCCTTTGGTAACTTCCAGACATGCTCACGATCTCGCGGGAACTGGTTGACAAGATCATCGCGCATGCCCGGGCGGACCACCCGGACGAGGCCTGCGGGGTGATCGCCGGGCCGATCGGTTCCGACACTCCCGAGCGGTTCATCCCGATGGAGAACGCCGAGCGGTCGCCCACCTTCTACCGGTTCGACTCGATGGAGCAGTTGCGAGTCTGGCGGGAGATGGATGACCGCGACGAGGAACCGGTGGTCATCTACCACTCCCACACCGCCACCGAGGCCTACCCCTCGCGCACCGACATCAGTTACGCCTCCGAGCCGAACGCCCACTATCTGCTGGTCTCCACCCGTGAGGAGCTGGGGGACGAGGTGGAGCTCCGTTCGTACCGGATCGTCGAGGGCGTCGTGAGCGAGGAAGAGGTCACGGTCGTCTCGGCGTGACCGGTGTCGCGGTGGCCGATACGCCGGTGTCCGGCAGGCGATACGGCCGTGAGGGAGAAGGAACGCTTTGGGTAGACTGGCGAGCATGCTGACCGCCCATCCGAGCCATGAGGACGCCGTGCCGCCGCGTCCCGGTGCGCGGGTGCGGTACGCGGGTGTCGCGCCGGTCCAGAACTTCCTGTTCGCGCACACCCCCTCCGTCGTCGTCTACGACTGTCGCTGACCGGCTTTTCTGGAATCCTCCGGCGCCCGCCGGTGTTCTGATCCGGTGGGCTGCACTCCCATGACGACACCAAGGAGATTGACCCGCGATGGCCATCGAGGTTCGCATTCCGACCATCCTGCGCACCTACACCGACGGTGCCAAGGCCGTCGACGCCAGCGGCGCCACGCTTGAGGAGCTGATCGGCGACCTCGAGTCCCGACACCCCGGGCTGAAGGACCGCCTGATCGACAAGGGCGCGCTGCGCCGCTTCGTGAACGTCTACCTGAACGACGAGGACGTCCGCTTCCTGGGCGGGCTGGAGACCCCGGTCGCCGACGGCGACACGGTGACCGTCCTGCCCGCCGTGGCCGGCGGTTCCCGCTAGCCGCGCCGCGCCGCCCACCGCTCCGCCGGGCGGGTGGGCGGCGCACGCCGATGTCCTTGGTCTGCTCACACGAGGCGGAAGCCACACACCATGCGCTTTGACTCACTGATCGACTCGGTCGGCCGCACTCCTCTGGTGGGCCTGCCCCGGCTCTCCCCCTCGGAGGACGTGCGGATCTGGGCCAAGCTCGAAGACCGCAACCCGACAGGTTCGATCAAGGACCGGCCGGCGCTGTGGATGATCGAGCAGGCGGAGAAGGACGGGCTGCTCCAGCCCGGCTGCACCATCCTGGAGCCGACGAGCGGCAACACCGGCATCTCGCTGGCCATGTCCGCCAAGCTCAAGGGCTACAAGCTGATCTGCGTGATGCCGGAGAACACCTCCGAGGAGCGCCGCCAGCTGCTGCGCATGTGGGGGGCACAGATCATCTCCTCGCCCGCGGCGGGCGGCTCCAACGAGGCGGTCAGGGTCGCCAAGGGCCTGGCCGCGGAGAACCCCGACTGGGTGATGCTCTACCAGTACGGCAACCCGGCGAACTGGCGCTCCCACTACGAGTCGACGGGGCCGGAGATCCTGCAGGACCTGCCGACCGTCACCCACTTCGTGGCGGGCCTCGGCACCACGGGCACCCTGATGGGTGTCGGGCGGTTCCTGCGCGAGCACGTCCCCGACGTGAAGATCGTCGCCGCCGAGCCGCGCTACGGCGAGTTGGTCTACGGCCTGCGCAACGTGGACGAGGGCTTCATCCCCGAGCTGTACGACCCCGACGTCCTCACCACGCGCTTCTCCGTCTCCTCCGGCGACGCGCTCCGGCGTACGCGTGAGCTGCTGGCCGCCGAGGGCATCTTCGCCGGCGTCTCCACCGGTGCCGCCCTGCACGCCGCGCTCGGCATGGCGAGCAAGGCCGTCAAGGCGGGGGAGCGGGCCGACATCGTGTTCGTGGTGGCCGACGGCGGTTGGAAGTACCTGTCCACCGGCGCCTACGAGGGGACCCTCGACGAGGCCGAGGAGCGCCTCGAAGGCCAGCTCTGGGCCTGACGGGCCCGTCCGGGGCGACGGGCCGCGCTCGCGCGGGCCCGGCCGCACGGTCGTGCTTCCGGGCCCGGCCGGTGCCCGGGCGAGGGGTACGCGCCGGCGGGAAGCGTACGCGCCCCGGATGTCCGTGTGCCCGGACCGGCGAGGAGACGCCGCGTGCCGGATCGGCGGGGCGGAAGCGAAGGAGCAAGGGCGGGTGTCCCCGGTGGGACGCCCGCCCTTGTCGTTTCTTGTCCTGTCTTGCCGTGCTCTGCCTTTGTCGTCCCCTCCGCCCCGGAGGTGACCGGGGCGGAGGGGACGCCTGCCGTGCGGCGGCCCCGGTGGGGCCGCGCTAGTTGAACAGGACCCGGAAGGAGAACGAGGCGTCGCCACCGGACTGGGTGCCGCTGATGCCCACGGCGCGCAGCACCTGGAGGTTGGCCTTCTCGTCGCCCTGCAGGTCGCCGAGGTAGAGCTTCTCCACCTTGTCCAGGTCGACGTAGACCGCGTAGGTGGCCTCGTCGGCGTTGGGGATGGCGAGCTGGAAGCTCTCGCTGTCGGCGAGGGTGCCGTCCTTGGCGAGCTCGGCGGCGTAGTCCTGTGAGCCGGCCAGGATGAAGGTGCCGTCGCCGGAGACCTTGGCGAGCTGGGGAGTGACGGTGCCGGAGGCGGCGAGGAGCTTCTCGATCTTGCCGACGACCTCCTGGGCCTTGGCCGGGTCAGTGACGATCTTGGCGCCGAACTTCGGCTGGTTGCCGTCCAGGCCGTTGGAGTCCACGGCCAGGGTGATGTTCTCGCCGAGCAGGGTCACCAGGTCCGCGGGGAGGTTCAGCCCGTACTGCTGCCGGGCCTGGTCGACGAACTGCTGGGCCTCGGCGCCGCCGGAGGTCTGGCCGGCCGACTTCATGAGCTGCGTCCACTGCTTGCTGACGATCTCGCCGAGGCCGGAGATCGAGACCGCGCCCGCGGTGGAGGCCGGGAGCGTGCCGATCCGGGACGGCTCGGGGGCGCCCATGTCCTGCGCGCCGCGGCTGATACCGGCGAGCTCCACGTAGTTGCCGTCGAAGCGGAGCGCGCCCGCCACGCGGACGTTCTTGAGCTGCGCCAGGGCGGCCTGGTTCTGGGTGGTCAGGTCGGAGGCCGAGCCGGCGGCCGAGTCGGCGGCCAGGCTGGAGGCCAGGTCGGAAGCCAGGTCGGTGGCCAGCCCCGCGACCTTGCCGGCGTCGAACCAGAAGGAGAGCACGCCGGGCTCGCCGAGGGCGTTCAGGTCGTCGGAGAAGGTGGCGTTCTGGGCCAGCGGGGTGGCCTGGGTGGCCTGGTCTGCCTGCTCCTGGGTGGGGGTGAGCAGCGCGTAGTCGTCGCGGAAGGCGATGCCGTACTTCTCGCCGTCCATCAGCTTGGCGATGCCCGCCTTGGCCTTGTCCTGGTCGGTGACCTGGACGGCCACCACGAGGCCGGGCTCCTTGGCACCCTTGGCCGGGGCGAGGGCCGCCACGCCGATGCGGCTACCGAGCCACGGCGCGATGTCGTTGGCGTAGTTCACCTTGCCGAGGTCCTGGGTGTCCTTCTTGATCATGTCGAAGAACGCCTGGCGCGGGTCGTCGCCGGTGAAGGAGTCTCTGGTGACGGTGAACTTGCGGGCGATGGTGAACAGCGCCACCTTCTGGTTCGCCGCGGGGTCGAAGTCGAGACGCAGGTAGCCGATCGCGCTGCCGGGCAGCACGTCGTGCGGCTGCGTGCCGCCGCCGCTGAGCAGGTTGACCGCGAAGGCGCCGCCACCGCCGACGAGGGCCACGACCAGCGCGGCGATCACCGCGAGCAGCCACCCCTTGCCGCCCTTGCGCTTGGGCGGGGTGGCGGCCGGTCCGGCGTTCAGGAAGTCAGGGCCCTGCTGCCAGCTGGGCTGCTGGCCGTAACCCTGGGGCTGCCAGCCGGGCTGCTGTTGCGTGGTCTGCTGCCCGTAGGCCTGCTGACCGTACAGGGGCTGGTGACCGGCCGGCTGCCCGTAGCTCTGCTGCTGCCAGCTGGGCTGCTGCCCGTAGTTCTGCTGCGGGGGATAGGGCTGGCTCTGCTGCGGATAGGGCTGGCCCGGCTGGTGGCCGCCCTGGTTCTGCGGGGGATAGGGCTGGCCCGGCTGCGGATAGGACTGGGTGTGCGGCTGCGCGTTCGGCGGCGTGCCCTCGTTCCGACGGTAGGCGATCGTCCTGTCGGGCTGCTGACCCGGCGGGAAGGACTGGTCGGGGGGATTGCTGGCAGGCATGATCACTCACAAGGTGGACTTCTTGGATAAAGAGAAGTTAATGCACTTTGCTAGCAAGCCGCTTGCATTGAACTAACTGTGTGACCCGTGCATCTAAGCGCATCCGGTTCCACTCCGGGTGGGGGGCGGGGAGGCGCGGTCCGAACGGAGTCGGTACAGTTGTCCCTCCAGAACAAGGTTCGGGAGCGTGGATGACGAAGTTCGACGAGGCGACGCAGGCCATCCGGGTGGACGAGACCACCTACGACGTCTGCCTGGATCCCGGATATTCGATCGGCGGCCCCCTCAACGGCGGTTACCTGATGGCCGTGCTCCTGCGCGCCGTCGTGGACGCCTCCCCGCACGACCACCCGGTGACCACCAGTGCCCAGTTCCTGCGCGCGCCGCGGCCCGGCCCCGCCCAGGTGCGGCTCGAAAAGATCAAGACCGGCCGTACCGCCACGATGGCCCGCGCCACCCTCGTGCAGGAGGGCGTGTCCTTCATCGAGGCCCTGGTCACGACCGCGACCCTCGGCGACGTCACCCCCGACTGGACGGACGGCCCGTCGGCGGCCATGCCGCCGGTCGAGCGGTGCGTCAAACTGCCCGATCCCAAGCCCGAGTCGGGCATAACGCTCAACGCCCAGGTGGAGATGTTCTTCGACCCGCCCACCATCGGCTGGCTCGACGGCAGGCCCACCGGCCGGCCCGAGGCCCGCGCCTACTTCCGGCTGGCCGAGCCGCAGGACCCCGACCCGTACGTGCTGGCCCTCGCCGTCGACGCCCTCCCGCCGGTGGTCTTCTCCGCGGGCAAGCGCGGCTGGGCCCCCACGGTCGACCTCACCTGGCACCTGCGTGCCCTGCCCGCCCCCGGCCTGCTCACGCTGATCGCCGGCGGACGCCTGATCAGCGACGGCTGGTTCGACGAGGACGTCGAGGTCTGGGACTCGGCCGGTCGGCTGGTCGCCCAGTCGCGCCAGCTCGCCCGCGTCGGCCGCGGCTGAGAAAGTGTTGGGTAACCGGGTGATCACTCCTGGTTTAGGTCTTCGGCGAGACGT
>NZ_BAAAVI010000039.1:0-83477 GCF_039534445.1 Streptosporangium fragile
CGGTGTCGGTGCCCGCGGGGTTCGCGGTCCAGCCGGTGGCCGTCTCGAAGGTGTCCTGCCAGACGACGGCCGGGGGCACCGCGGTGGCGATGGTCCACACCGCGTGGGCGATCGCGTCGGCGTTGCGGTTCAGCGCGGTGTCGTCGATGTTCGCGGTGGTGTCGCACGCCCGGTGGTAGCACGGGTCGAACGCCTGGCCCGCCGTGCCGCCCCACAGGGTGGCCTGGGCGCTGGACTTGATCCCCTCGGCGCCGGTGAACGTGCCCCCGGCGGGGATGCCGACGTTGATGAACGGCCCGTAGTCGGAGCGGCCGTCGAAGTCGGTGCCCCGGGTGGGCACGCCGATCGAGGTGAAGTACGCCTGGAGCGTCGCCTCCAGTTGCGCGGAGCCTGCCGGACCGGGGCCCGAGCCGACCCCGTCGGAGTCGTCGCCGTCGTAGACGAAGTAGCCGGCGTTGGGGGAGCCGACCATGTCGAAGTTCAGGTAGCCCTTGATTCTGGCCCGCTCGGCGGCCGGGAGGTTGGTCACGTAGTACTGGGAGCCGCGCAGGCCCAGCTCCTCGGCGCCCCACCAGGCGAAGCGCAGGTGCTTGGCGGGCGACAGGCCCTGGCGGGAGACCTCCAGGGCGGTCTCCAGGATGGCGGCGCTGCCGGAGCCGTTGTCGTTGATGCCGGGTCCGGCGGCCACGCTGTCGAGGTGGGCGCCGACCATGAGCACGTCGTTCGGGTCGCCCCCCGGCCAGTCGGCGATGACGTTGTAGCCGGTGGCGCCGTTGTAGGTGAACGACTGCAGGGTGGTGGTGAACCCGGCTCCGTCCAGCAGGTTCTTGACGTAGTTCGCCGAGGCGAGGTAGCCCGGACGGCCGTGGGCGCGGTTGCCGCCGTTGGCGGTGGCGATGGACTGCAGCTGGGTGAGGTGTGCCTTCACGGCGGCCAGCGGGATGTCCGGTGGGGCGGCGGCCGACGCGGCCGGTGCGGTCGGTGCGGTGAACGCCAGCGGGATGGCCAGGATCGCCGCCATGCCCGTTGTCCACAGTTTGCGCATCATGCTCCTCGGGTGGGGAGGGTGCGGGGGTCCCCCGAGCGGCGCGCACCCGGGGCGGGTGCGCGCCGTACAGCGTGGTGGTGCGCTTGGTGGCCGCCGTGACTAGCGGGCGGCCTCCCCGTGGACGGGCGCGGCGGGCGCGGCGGTCCGGGCGGCGGCCTTCGCGGCGGCCGCGGCGTCACGGTCGGGGATGGACGACAGGTCGTAGGCGTAGAACGCGGTGGCGTAGCCCACGGCCTTGGAGTTGCGCTCCAGCGCGGCGGCGTTGATGTTGTCGATGCCGTCGCAGGCGGAGTGGTAGCAGGGGTCGAAGGCGACGCCCGCGGTCCCGCCGAACTTCGCGGCCTGCTCGGGCGTCTTGATGACCTCGGCGCCGGTGAAGATGCCGCCGGCCGGGATGCCGTTGGCGATGAACGCCCCGTAGTCGGAGCGGCCGTCGAAGTCCGTGCCCTCGAAGGGCAGGCCGCGCTTGGTGTAGAAGGCCTCCAGGCGCTTCTCGATCTCGGCCGACCCGGCGGGACCGGCGGGGGAGCCCTCGGCGTCGGAGTCGTCACCGTCGTAGAGGAAGGTGGCGTCGTTCGGCGAGGCGACCATGTCGAAGTTCAGGTAGAGCCTGATCTTGTCCCGCTCGGCCTGCGACAGGCCCGCGACGTACTGCTCCGAGCCGAGCAGGCCCAGCTCCTCGGCGCCCCACCAGGCGAAGCGCAGCCTGTTCTTGGTGGGCACGTGGGCCAGCTTCAGCGCGGTCTCCAGGACGGCGGCGCTGCCGGAGCCGTTGTCGTTGATGCCGGGGCCCTCGGGCACGCTGTCGAGGTGGGCGCCGACCATCACGACCTCGCCGGGCTTGCCCCAGCGGGATTCGGCGATCAGGTTCTTCGTCTGGCCGACCGTGGTCTTGGCGTCCACCTTCAGGCGCACGGTCGTGTTCGGGCTGTCGGCCAGGTCCAGGCCGACGGCCGTGCTGGTGAACACGATCGGGAAGCCGAAGCGCCACTCGACGATGTCGAAGGCGAACGGGTCGGTACGGCCCGGCTGACCCTCGTTGAAGAAGATCACACCGGCCGCGCCGGCGGCCTTGGCGTTGGTGGCCTTGTCGACGAACGGGCAGGTGCCGCGCTGGATCAGCGCGATCCGCCCGGGGACGAACCCGGCGAAGTCGGAGGCTTCGCAGCCCGCGGTCGAGGTGTTCGGGGTGGGCGGCGGCGGAATGATCGCGTCGACGACCTGGACCTCCGCGGTCACGTCACCGCCCGAGGAGGAGGTCACGGTCACGAAGTCGGCCGGGGTGGCGTAGGTCTTCGCCTCCGGGGCCTTCTGCTCCAGCACCGGAGGGCTGAACTCCTCCCACGAGATCGGGAACTCGACGTCGGTGGTGGAGGTCTTGTATCCGGCCTTGCGCAGCTTGTTCTGCACGTAGGTGAGGGAGGCGTCGTATCCGGGGGTGCCCGCGGCGCGGTTGCCGCCGTTGGCCTGGGCTATCTCCAGGAACTTGTCCAGGTGCTTCTTGACGTTCTTGCCCTTGATCTGGCTCGCCAGCACGTTGGCGAGGACGTCGGGGACGTCCGGCGTGGTGGTGACCGCGCCCGCCGGTGCGGTGAGGACGAGGGGGAGAGCGACGGCCGTGGCCAGGGTGGCGGCCCGGACCATGCTGCGTCGTAACGTCAGGCGCATAACGCTCCTCGGGGTGGAACGAAAGGGGGGTCCCCTATGGCGTACAAGGCGGAAAGTACCGTGATCAACCGTCCCCGCCTAGAGTCCGTAACGGGGAGTTGCGCGAATAGTTATGAAGCTGACCCTGTCAGGGTTTTCTCAGGGTCACCGGGGGAACACGCCCTTCTTGGCCATTCGTTTGACCTGATGAAGAACGCCGATTCGGGAGGAAACGAAGTGCACCGTTCGAGAAACCACAAGATAATCGCCGGTGTCTGCGGCGGGATCGCGGAGAGTCTCGGCTGGTCGCCCACGCTCGTCCGGGTGCTGTGGCTGCTGCTCTCCCTCATCCCCGGGCCGCTCTGGGTGGTCTACGTGCTCATGTGGATCTTCGTTCCCAAGGCGCCGGCGGCGGTCCGTTACTGACGACCGTCCCCGGGACGCCGGCGACCCGCCGGGGAAAATAAGCTGGGGGCATGAGGCAACGCCCTTTGTCCCTGATCCAGGACGACCTGGTCGACTACGAGAAGGCGATGGAGCAGATGACCGACCTGGTCGGTCAGCGGCAGCGTGACGAGCGCCCCGACACGCTCTGGCTGCTCAGCCACCCCCAGGTCTACACCGTGGGCAGGCGCACCCTTCAGGAGCACCTGCCCGACCCGTCTCACGGCATCCCGGTCGTGAGCACGGGCCGCGGCGGGCAGCTCACCTACCACGGTCCCGGCCAGCTCGTCGGATACCTGATCGTCAAGCTCGGCGAGGGTGAGGGCATCGTCGACTACGTCCGGGAGGTCGAGCTCCGGCTCGTCGAGGCGCTGGGGGCGCTGGGGGTGCCGGCCGAGCGCCGCGACACCCCGCCCGGCTCGGAGCTGCTGACGGGCGTGTGGACGCGCGAGACAGGCCGCAAGATCGTGTCGATCGGCATGCGGCAGAGCCGGGGCGTGACCAGCCACGGGTTCGCCCTCAACGTCGACGGCGACCTGACCCCGTGGGACTGGGCGGTGCCCTGCGGCATGCCGGAGGTCGACATGACGTCGCTGCAGCGGGAGGCCCCCGCCGCGGCGTCCATGGACCGGGTCCGGGCGGCGGTGGCGGAGGCCTTCGAAGCGAGCTGACGCGGGGGGGACGACCGGACGGCCGTCCCCCGGGAGCCGGTCAGCCGGTCAGCCGACCCACTCCTTCTCGTCGATCGTGCGGCGCGGCCCGGTGAACCAGTGCCGGGCCGACAGGGCCCACCACAGCCCGACGCCCAGGACCATCACGCCGACCACGATCGGCGCGTAGTTGACCGCGGTCCAGGTGAAGTCCGCGCTGAACGGCACCGCCGCGGGGACCAGCGGCATGACGAAGTAGACCGAGACGATGACGATCTCGACGAGGGCGATCCAGCACATGACCCGGTACTTCGACCCCAGCGTCCAGGGGCCCGGTTGGAAGGCGTCGCCCATCCGCAGCCGGAGCCAGATCGGGATCGCGAAGGCGATGTACAGGCCGATGACCGCCACCGAGACGACCGCGTAGAAGGCCAGCGGGAGTCCGCCGGGGGCCTCGTACAGGGCGGGGAGGGCGAGAACCAGGGCGGCGGCGCAGCCGAAGACGATGGCGTTGACCGGGGTCCGGTTGGCGTCCACCTTCGACCAGAGCCGCCAGCCCGGGACGGCGCCGTCGCGGGAGAACGCGTAGGTCATCCGGGACATGGACGTCA
The DNA here is from genome assembly GCF_039534445.1 of Streptosporangium fragile. Taxonomy (NCBI): domain Bacteria; kingdom Bacillati; phylum Actinomycetota; class Actinomycetes; order Streptosporangiales; family Streptosporangiaceae; genus Streptosporangium; species Streptosporangium fragile. The sequence goes on from NZ_BAAAVI010000039.1 coordinate 4,401, forward strand.
CGCAGCTCATCCCGCAGAAGAACTGGCCGATGGTGGAGATCGCGAAGATCGCCGTGGCCAGGTTGCCGGGGAGCGCGCTGTCGAAGATGGCGCCGACGAAGCCGCCCGCCTTGTTGACCGCCTCCACGTCGGTGGCCGCGAACAGGAAGGCCAGCAGCAGGATCCAGCCGCCGATCGCCGAGTAGAAGATCGACTGCCACAGGCCCCGGGCGGCGGCGGTGGACGCGCCCTGGGTCTCCTCCGACACGTGCGCGCACGCGTCGAAGCCGGTGATCGTGTACTGGGTGAGCAGGAAGCCGAGCGGGAGCACGTAGAACCAGTAGGACGAGTCGGAGAAACCGGAGTTGTTGATCGTCTCGGTGAAGACGAACGACATCGACTGGTGCGAGTCGGGACCGAAGACCAGGATCAGCACGACGGCCGCGGCGCCGAACACGTGCCACCACACCGAGACGTTCTGCAGCACCGAGATCAGCCGGTGGCTGTAGACGTTGATCAGCGCGTGCAGCGCGAGGATGACCGCGAACAGGACGAACGTGCTGGTCAGGTCGGGCGTCCAGCCCGGGATGAACCGGCTGAGGGTGATGTTCAGGAACGTCGCGCAGCCGTAGTCGACCGAGGCCGTCACCGCGATCAGGCCGATGAGGTTGAACCACCCGGTGAACCAGCCGTGGACCGGCCTGCCCATCTTGGCCGCCCACCAGTAGATGCCCCCGGCGGTCGGGTAGGCCGACACCAGCTCCGACATGCAGAGGCCGATGATCAGAATGAAGATCGAGATCAGGGGCCATCCCCAGGAGATGGCGATGGGGCCGCCGTTGTTCCAGGCCTGGCCGAAGGTGGTGAAGCAGCCGGCCAGGATGGAGATGATCGAGAAGGAGATGGCGAAGTTGGAGAAGCCGCTCCAGGTCCGGGCGAGCTCCTGCTTGTAACCGAGTTCGGCGAGCCGTTTCGCGTCCTCGTCGATCTTGGCCGGTACTGGCTTGGTCACTCAAGCCTCCTTGCGCGGTGGTGCGGGGGGTGGGGGGGATCCGGGGCGTACGCCCCGGACGTCATCGATGAGCCGTCCGAACGCGGGGTCGTTCAGATCCCGCACGGCCTGGGCGAACTTGTCGGCCGCCTCGGCGTCGTAGTCGAAGCCGGCGTCGGCGGCCTGCTCCTTGAGCAGCCCGTGGTGCACGGCGAACCAGAGGGTCCAGGTCAGGTTGGACATGATCAGGTTGAGCCGGACCCGGGAGGCGAGGCGCGGATCGTCCTCGCCGAAGTAGGCCCGGGTCAGCCGGGCGGTCAGGTCCGGGTCGTAGTCCGCCTCGGCGGCGATGTCGCCCAGCTCGAAGGCCGGGTCGTTGTTCCCGGAGAGTTGGTAGTCGACGATCCTGACCTCCGGGCCGCACCGGATGAAGTTCTGCGGCAGCAGGTCGTTGTGGCACGGCACGGTGGGCAGCGGGTCGGCCGCCAGCGCCCGTTCGATCTCCGCCGCGGCGGGCAGACAGTCCTCGTACCCGTCGGGAGCGCTCAGCCCGTGGGTACGGCAGAGGGCGAGGAACTCGTCGAGCTTGCGGAAGATGGAGAAGTCGTTGACGAACCTGGGCCCGGCGTGCAGGCGGCGGCAGGCCGCCGCGACGGGGCCGGGGAGCGTCCGTACCGCGTGCGCGTCGAGGGTGACGCCGTCGAGATACTCCAGCAGCAGCGCGCCGGGCATCCGGTGCAGCACCTTCGGGCCGACCCCCGCGTCGGCCGCGCGGAGGGTGTTGGCGATCTCCTGCTCCAGCGGGATGCCCAGACCCGCCGCCGAGACGCGCGGATCCAGCACACGCAACAGCCAGGTCTGCCCGTCGGACGTGTCCAGCCGCGCGATCCGGTGGCTCAGCCCACCCTTGATCGGAGTCTCGGTTACGGGCTGTCCGGCCCATTTGCGGACGTCCTCTAGAGCATCTGGCATGCCGCACTCCTTTGGCCTACCTTCAGACCATTGATCCGATTCTGCGGACACGTTGTTACAGAGGGGTTGCGGACCTTGAAACTTCCCAGCTCTGCGCGGGCCGTCGTGATCGGCGGCGGGGTGGCCGGTTCCAGCGTCGCGTACCACCTGGCGAGGCTCGGCTGGACCGAGGTGGTCCTGGTCGAGCAGCACGGGCTCACCGAGGGGACCACCTGGCACTCGGCCGGGTTCGTGGGCCAGCTCCGCTCCACCGTCACCCAGACCAAAATGATTATGTATTCGGCCGGCCTTTACCCCGAGCTGGCCGAGCTCACCGGACTCGACCCGGGCTGGCGCGGGGTCGGCGGGCTCCGCCTGGCCACCACGCCCGAGCGGGTGGAGGAGTCGCTGCGGCTGGCCGGGGCCGCCGAGACCTACGGCCTGGATCTCGCGATGCTCTCCGGCCGGGAGGCCGGGGAGATGCTCCCGCTGCTCCACACGGACGACGTGCGGGCCGCGCTCTGGCTGCCCGGGGACGGGTGGCTCGACCCCGCGCTGCTGGCCAGGGCACTGGCCGCCGGGGCGGAGAAGCTGGGCGTGCAGATCTTCACCGGCACCCGCGTGACGGGCCTCGACGTGGCGGGCGGCGCGATCTCCGGGGTCCGGCTCGCCACGGGGGGCGAGGAGTGGTCGGTCCGGGCGGAGACCGTGGTCGTCGCGGCGGGTGCCGCCAGCGGGCGGGTCGGGCGGCTGGCCGGGGTGGACATCCCCGTCGTACCGATCAAACACCAGTATGTCGTCACCGAACCTTTCGAGGTCTCCTCCTCTATGCCCACGGTCCGGGATCCGGACAACATCGTTTATTTTCGCGAGGAGGGTGGCGGGATTTTGGTCGGTGGATATATCCGAAATCCCGAGATTTGGGACACGGCCACCCCGCTGGCTGAGCCTCGGACCCTCTTTCCAGCCGATATGCCGAAATTTCAAGAATCGTGGGATTCGGCGGTGCGGCGGGTCCCCGAGCTGGGCCGCACCGAGATCGTGAAGGTCGTCCACGGACCGGAGGCGTTCACCCCCGACGGGGAGTTCCTGCTCGGCGAGACCCCGGTGCGCGGGCTCTGGGCCGCGGCCGGGTTCTGCGTCCACGGCCTGGCCGCGGCCGGCGGCGTGGGCAAGGTCATGGCCGAGTGGATCGTGGACGGCTCGCCCGAGTACGACGTGTTCGGCATGGACCTGCGCCGCTTCGGCGGCCACGCCCGCTCGGCCTCATGGGCCCGCGCCAGGGCGCTGGACTCCTACTCCAAGTACTACGACATCGTCTACCCGGGGGAGGAGCGCACCGCGGCCCGGCCGCTCCGCCGCTCCCCCGCGTGGGTGCGGCACGTGGAGCTGGGGGCGGCGTTCGGCGAGAAGGCGGGCTGGGAGCGGGTCAACTGGTTCGAGTCCAACGCCGTGCCCGGCGCCGTGTCCGGCGTGGGGTCCGGCACCGTTTCCGACGCCGCGCCCGGCACCGTTTCCGACGCCGCGCCCGGCACCGTTTCCGACGCCGTGCCCGGCACCGCGCCCGGCGCAGGGGCCGGCACGGGATCCGGCACCGCGCTCGGTGCCGTCCCGGGCGGGACGGGCCGCCATGACGCGCGCCCGGACGGATGGGCGGGCCGGATCTGGTCCCCGGCCGTCCGCCAGGAGTGCCTGGCCACCCGGGACGCCGCCGGCCTGTTCGACCAGACCTCCTTCGCCAAGCTGGAGGTGTCGGGTCCCGGCGCCCTGGAGGGGCTGCAGCGGGCGTGCGCCGGGCAGCTCGACAGGCCCGTGGGCTCGGTCGTCTACACCCAGCTCCTCAACGGGCGCGGCGGCATCGAGGCCGACCTGACCGTCACCCGCCTGGCCGACGACCGCTTCCGCCTGGTCACCGGGACCGCCTTCGGCGTCCACGACGCCGCCTGGCTCCGCGGGCGCGGGCTCGACGTCCGAGACGTCACCTCCGCTCACGCCTGCTACTGCCTGTGGGGGCCGCGGGCGCTCGACATCCTCGGCTCGGTCTCCGGCGACGACCTGACCTTCGGCTACATGAAAGCCGGGGAGATCAGCGTCGGCAACGTCCCGGTGCTGGCCCAGCGGGTGACGTTCGTCGGCGAGTTCGGCTGGGAGCTGTACTGCCCGTCGGAGTACGGGCTGACGCTGTGGGACACGCTCGTCGAGGCGGGTACGCCGTACGGGATGCGCCCGGCGGGGTACCGCGCCATCGACTCGATGCGCCTGGAGAAGGGCTACCGGGTCTGGGGCCTGGACATCACCCCGGAGACCACCCCCCACGAGGCCGGCCTGGGCTTCGCGGTCGCCCGCGACAAGGACTTCGTCGGCCGGTCCGCCCTGGACGCCGCCGGGTCACCCGCCCGGCGCCTGTTCTGCCTGGTCCTGGACGACTCCCGCCAGGTGTGCCTCGGCGGCGAGCCGGTCCGCGTCGACGGCCGGCCGGCCTCGCGGGTGACCAGCGGTGGGTACGGCCACCGCGTCGACCGCTCGATCGCCTACGCCTACCTGCCCGCGGGCACCGCGGCCGGCGAGCGCGTCCAGGTCCGCGTCACCGTCACCTGGGTGGGCGCCGCCGTCGCCGCCGAGCCGCTGTACGACCCGGCCGCCGAGCGCGTCCGCCGCCTGCCGTCCTGACGGTCCGCGGGTCGGCGTCGCTCCGCGGACGGCGGCGCCGACACCCCGCGCCACCGCTTCGCCGCCGGCCGCGGTGCCGCCCCCGCGGACAGCCTCCGCGCCTTCCGCCGCACCCCGTGACCGGCCGCCCGGTCCCCGCAGGCCCCCGCCGGAATCTCGTAGGCCGACAAGCGAGCAACAATGCGTATCGTGACAAACGGCGAGAATCTGGTGCGGCACACTGCCTACCTGCGAGGACCCGCGCCGGTGCTGCCCGTGACGCCGGTGGCCGTTGTGATCGCGCTCGTAGACGGGTGCTGAACGGCTTCCTGGGCGCCTGATCGGTGTACCCGATCTACACCTCACCGGGCACACCAGGCGCCTCGACCGTGTACTGGCTCTTCGAGCACCTGGGCGCCCCACTGCTGACGGGACTGCCACTGCTGATCCTGTCGGCGAAGATCTCCCCGTTCCCGCTGTCGAACTGGAGCTCAGCGCGGAGATCCGCAGGTTCACCTGGTGGAGCTGTGTCTGGGGGATCCGGCCGAGCCGGATGACCTCGTCGAACTGGTCCATCATGTCGACGTAGCGTTCTCCCGGACGGGTCGCACCCTGATCAGATGGTCGCCCGGCGATCTCAAGCCCTCGACGCGACAGTCGACCTGCCATTTTCCGGCCTTCGGCGGCACGGTCTGCACCTGTTGCTCCGCGGTGTCGAGGTCGGTGACGTACAGCTCGAAGGAGTCCTCGTCCTCGCTGTTGTCCTTTCACCGCACGGTCAGGGCCGTGTCCTCGACCTTGGAGACCGTCAGCTCGCTCGAAGAGACGCGGCAGGCGGGGTTCTGCCGGAGTCCGCCGGCTCGCCTGCCGGCACCGGCGCCGGTACCGCGGGCGGCCGCGTGACCGGGGCCTGGATTCCGCCTGGAACCGATGACGGATGACGCGGCGTGTCCCGACGGATCGCGGCGACCCTCATGCCGGGCGCGGCCCGGCAGCCGGGAGTGTCCTCAACCTCGTAGTCGAAGCCGGGTGAATCCGGCCAGGCAGAACGGTACGACCCCTCATATACCCCTGGGGGGTTGCGTGAAGGGATGTTTTGTGGCACTGTGGTCGAGCGATAAAATACCCCCTGTGGGTATGAAGGAGGGGAAGATGAACGGCGCGATCAAGGTGGGCGCGTACGCGCTGGGGCTGGCCGTGGTGTTCGGCGGGGCCCTGGGAGCGGGCCGGGTGGTGGGCCCGATCGGCGAGGTGGCGGTCGAGACCCCCCACGGCGCGGGCCATCGGGGTGAGACCGCCACCGCGGCGGCCCCGGTGAGCCCCGGCCCGGCCACCGTGCCCGGCGGGCTCCAGATCTCCCAGGGGGGATACACACTCCTGCCCGAGACCGGCGAGGTCAAGGCGGGGGAACGGGCCGACTTCCGCTTCTCGGTGATCGGCCCCGACGGTCACCCGGTCACCCGGTTCACCACCCAGCACGGGAAGAGGCTCCACTTCATCGTGGTCCGCCGCGACCTGACCGGCTTCCAGCACCTGCACCCGGTCGAGAAGGGCGACGGGATCTGGTCGGTCCCCCTGACCCTCCCCGCCGCGGGGGAGTACCGCGCGTTCGCCGACTTCGCCCCGGAGGGGGCGGGCGGCATGACGCTCGGCATGGACCTGGCGGCGGCGGGCGACTACCGGCCCGAGCCGCTGCCGGTCCCCGCGCGGACGGCCGAGGTCGGCGACTACGCCGTCACCCTCGCCGGAGACCTCGTCCCCGGGCGGATGAGCAGGCTCACGCTCACGGTCGCCAAGGACGGCAGGCCGGTCACCGACCTGCAGCCCTACCTGGGCGCGTACGGCCACCTGGTCGCACTGCGCGACGGTGACCTGGCCTACCTGCACGTGCACCCCGACGGCGAGCCCGGCGACGGGCGCACCGCGCCCGGCCCCGGGATCACCTTCCACGCCGAGGTGCCCAGCGCGGGGACGTACCGGCTCTTCCTGGACTTCCAGCACGCCGGCACCGTGCGCACCGCCGAGTTCACCGCGGCCACCGTGCCGGGCGTCGGAGGCGGGTCCGGCACCGAGCCCGGCGAGAAGGCCGACGCGACCCCGTCCCCCGCTCCCACCCCCACGGGCGGGCGCGACGCCGGCGGGAGCGACTCCGACGGGCACGGCGCCGACGGGCACAGCCACTGATGGTCGGCACCGGCTGCGGCGCCCGGCGATGCCGGGGCGGGAGACGCCCCGGTCCGGTTCACCCGGCAGAAGTCCCGGCCAGGCTCACCCGGCGCTCGCGGCAGGTCGCCCGGAGCGGCTCGTCGGCCGCGTGGAACCGCCCGACGAACTCCGCCGGGCCGGTACGGAAGAACCGGTGGTGGATCTCGTGGAGTGCCGGCCGCTCAGTCCGGGCGTAGCCGACCACGGTCCCGTCCGGATCGACGAGCAGGTCCCGGTGCCGACTCTCCCTCGCCGAGCCCATCGTGCTCCGACAGCTGGAGGATCTCCTCGACCGTCGCCTCGTCCGCGGCGTAGATGTGAGGCACGTCGACGAAGACCCTCATCGACCCGCAGCCCACCGTGAGGCCGTCCGCGACCTCCGTCTGGATACTACGCAGCGGCACGTAGTTCAGGTAGGCCGTGAACGCGTTCTGCGATCGGAAGGCGGCGGTCATGACCAGTCGCCCGGCGCGGAGCCGGAAGGCCAGGCTGGTCAGGCAGGGCACCGCGTCCGCAGACTCACCGGGGACCGTCAGGGAGATCCAGCCGCTCTTGGAGTACGGCTTGGCGCGCAGCACGTCGGCGATCCAGCCGAGCTGGTCGACGCCGAGGAGCTGGCGGAGCCGCCCGCCGTAGCTGTACTTGAACGGCGGGATGATCGCCCGCTCGGTGAACTTGCCGGAGTACAGCGGGATCTTCCCCGTGTCCCCGTAGCATTTCAGCACCGGATCGTCCCAGGTCAGCCCGGTGATCTCGAACAGCACCGCCGGGGCTTCGATGATCGGGCCCCGGTCGTCCAGGGCGGGCCCGCCGTTGTCTCTCACGTGTCGCATCAGCCAGATCCACGTCTCCCCACAAGACGGGAATCTGAGGAGGTCGGGCATTCAGGTCTCCACGTTGGGGAAATGGAAGGGGTTGTGTGGGAGCCGCCGCTGCCGGGAGACGTTGGCGCGGACGTAGTAGAGGAAGTAGTGGATCAGCGAGACCAGCCCGATGATCACCAGCAGCAGCGCCGCGGTGGGCGCGGCCCCGATCAGGCCGAGCACGCCCACCGCGATGTAGGCGCTGTTGACCAGGGCCAGCATCATCACGTTGATCCCCGGCCAGGCCAGCGGCGCGTACGTCTCCGGGTAGCGGGGGTCGACCGGCAGGTTGGGGGTCCAGCCGAGCGCCGAGAAGTGGTCCTTGAGCTGCACCACGTAGAGCAGGCGGAAGTTGTTGAGCGCCCGCGCGGTCCGCATGTGCGCGTTGACCGCCTCGATCAGCCGCAGGAAGGGCACCACGCTGAGCAGCCCGAACCCGGCGATCGTCGCGAACAGGTACCACGGCACGCCGTGCCAGGTGGTCAGCGCGACCGGGTTGACGACCTTCGAGCTGGCGAGCGCGATCGCGGCGGCGAACGGGGCGGCGAGCAGGCTCATGGAGAGCCGCGTCATCTTGATGCGTTCGTCCTTGGCCGCGAGGTAGACCTGGTAGGTCCCGGTGAAGTCCACAGAGACGAGGGCGAGGAACTCCCTGGGCTCCACGGGCAGCTCGTCCAGCTTCTCGGGCAGTGACTCCGCGCTCATCCGCGGCAACATCTTCCGCATCGGGACCCACTTTCCAGGGAGTGGACTTCCCAGTAAGAAGATATTGACCCAGTTGTCAGGCTAATGAGGGCTTTTCTCTGACATACGTCTCAGAACTTCTCCGGAGGCGTCCCGCCCCGCCGCGGGCCCCGGGGAGACACGGGTTCCGAAGGGGAGCGCGGGTTTCACGCCGGGCCGTGGGTAAGGGGCCGTACGGTCGGGGACGACCGTCGCGGGGCCGTTAGGCTACCGCGGGAGGCGTCGCAGCGAGGCGAGGTGAGTTCACGGTGCGGAGGTCGGGGACCATGCCGACGCTCGACCCCGTCGAGATCGGCGAGCACGTGTGCTGGATCGTCGACCCGGCGCTGGGCCACCAGGGGTACAAGGCGGTCACCTCCACGTTCCTGGCCGACGGGGAGCTCTTCGGCGACAAGGTGGTCATCGTCGGGTCGCTGCTCGACACGTCCGCGTTCACCGGCGGGACACGGGGAGCGGTGGTCGTCGACCCGCGCTCGGCCGGTGCCGACGCGGCCGCCGGCATCGGCTCCATGCTCGGCCTGGTGCGGCGCGAGGCCGACAGGGCAGGCCGCCAGGGCTACCGGGCCCTGCGCGTGCTGGCCGTGATGGACGAGCTGGTGCCACCCGGGGTGGACGTGGACGAGCTCCTCGCCCACGAGCTCCGCCTGGACGAGTTCGTCGCCGACCGCGAGGCCATCGTCGTCTGCGCGTACGGCGGCGACCGCTTCGGCGCCGCGCTCGGCCACGTGGCCTGCGTGCACCACCTGGAGCTCGAATCGGAGCCGAGACGGTCGGCGCCGTCGTTCCGGATGTACAACTCCGGTCCGGGTGTCTGGAGCGTGTGCGGGGCGGTCGACGCCGACGGCGCCGAGGTGTTCAGGGCCGCGCTGGTCACCGCGGCGGCGCTCGCTCCGACACTCCGGCTCCGCTTCGACGAGCTGGAGCTGATGGACGCCGCCGGGATGCGCGCGCTCGTGGAGGCCGCGACCCACTCCCGGGTCCGCCGCATCACGGTGGAGGGCGCCAACGCGACCGTGCGGCTGTGCTGGGAGATGCTCGGCTACGGTACCTACGATGTACCCGTGGAGCTGGCACGATGAGCGCCGAGACCGTTCGGGGGGAGCGCGCCGACGGCCTGCGCCATGAGCTCTACTCCTATTCGGGCGAGGAGGAGTTCCTCTCCGGCGCGCTGTCCTTCATCCACGACGCGCTGGCCGCCGACGAGATCGTCCTGGTCTCCGTGCCCCAGGACAGGGAGCAGATCCTCCGCGCCGAGCCGGTGGGCTCCGACCCCCGGGTGCTGTTCATGGACACCGCCGTGCTCGGCCGTAACCCCGCCCGGCTCATCCCCGCCTGGGAGCGGTGGGTCGTCGAGCACGCGGGCCGGGGCCGGGGTGTGCGCGGCATCGGCGAGACCGGCTGGATCGGGCGCGGTGCCGCGGAGATCGCCGAAATCCGTTACCACGAGTGGCTGCTCAACCTCGCCTTCACCCGCTCGCCCGCGTGGTGGCTGCTCTGCCCGTACGACACCGGCACGGTCGATCCCGAGGAGATGCGCAAGATCAGCCGGTGCCACCCTTACGTGATGGAGAGCGGTGCCCACCGTGCCTCCGACGCCTACGTCGACGAGCCCTTCGCCTGGGACGAACTGGAGAAGGCCTGCGACCCGTCCGAGGAGTTCCCCTACGGGCGCGGTGACCTGGCGGCCGTGCGGGAGAGGGTCACCGCGTGCGCTGTGCAGCACGGCCTGGGCGGTGAGCGGCTGCGGGAGACGCTCGTCGCGGTCACCGAGGTGGCGGCCAACAGCATCACCCACGGCGGCGGGCACGGCACCCTGCGCACGTGGGTGCGGCAGGGCACACTCGTCTGCGAGTTCCACGACGACGGAGTCATCGACGACCCCATGGCCGGGCGCCGCCGCCCCACTCCTCAGTTGCCGGGCGGGCGGGGCCTGTGGCTGGTCCACCAGCTCTGCGACCTGGTGGAGATCCGCTCGACGCCGGAGAGCGGCACCACCGTCCGCCTGCACGTCACCATTCTTCCGCCGTCCTGACCTCCGCCTGCTCCAGCGCCTCCTCCACCGAGGTGGCGAGTGTGAAATAGGGCAGGAGCCCGGTGGTGGCCAGCATGTGGCACAGCGTCCGGTTCGCCCCGGCCAGGACCAGGTGCATCCCGGCCTCCTGGCTGCGGCGCAGGGTCCACAGCAGCTCCGCCAGGCCGGTGGAGTCGCAGAAGGTGAGCCCCGAGAGATCGAGGATGACCCACGGCGGGGTGAGGATTTCCGCGGGCGAGGTGGTCTCCGGGAGGGAGAGGATTTCCGCGGGCGAGGTGGTCTCCGGAAGGGGGAGGATTTCCGCGGGCGAGGGGATTCCCGGTGGGAGAGGGGGAAGCGGGGAGACGGCGGACCCCGGCGACGGGAGGTTCGGCGGGCCGTAGCGCGACCGCCGTAGCGGTGGCGGAGGCGCGGCGTCCTGACCCAGACCCCAGATCTGGGTCAGCTCCCGCCGGAACGCCGGTGCGTAGTCGTAGTCGAGCTCGCCGCTCGCGTGGACCACGATGACAGCCCCGCGTGACCCGGACGAGATGGAGAGCGCGTTCGCACCTTCGGCTGGCATGCAGACTCCTTTGACCCGCGGTTCACAGGGCGGGTGTTCCCTCCGTCCTACCAGGTACGGAGATCCGGCAGCCCGGGACGACGGCGAACCCCAGTGTAACCGGCAGTGATTTCCGTCGCCCGGCCACCGGGAAACGGGGGAAACGCCTGATCGGCAGCGGGCTGCCGGGAGCGCGAACCGTCGCCGCGGGCGAACCGGCCGAACACCCGGGGAAGCACCTCCTGCGGGATGCCCGGCCCGTCGTCGTACACCCGCAGGGTCAGCCCGTCCGGCTCGATGTGGATCGAGGCGGTGACGTGGTGCCGGGCGGGGGCGGAGCGTGGGAGGACTCGGCGGGGTGAGGCGGGCATGCGCGAGGGGGCCGACGGCGGCGGCCGGACGGGCGTCCTCCGGGACCGGCGCCGTCGCTGAGGAATTCCTGAGCACATCCCGAAAAAGAACTGTGCTTTCTTTGCGGAAGTTCATGTGTTTCGGATCACAGGTCGAGAATCCCGGTCGGATGGCCCTCCGGGCGTGTATGAGAAATTCTCTATGAAGAAGATGAGTGATCTGTGGATTTCATGAGAGGCGTTTCGGGGGCCGTCCGGCGCCCTTCCCGGCTTCTCGGATCTGACTCCAGTCCCCCATCCATCGCAGGTCAGGGGGGTTCTGCCGGGGTACGCGAGGGTGTGGGGCGCCGGATCCCGCCCTCCCGCCGCCGCGGCGGTGCGGTTCCCGCAGCCCTCCGGCGAACCTCCCCTCCCGGCGAAGAAGGATCAGGCCGATCTCAGATTGATTTCAGGTTCCGGCTGCAGAGTGCTCGGGTGTGAACGGCCTCCGTGAGCCGGATGAAAGATTCGGCCGGGCCTTTCGTGATGGGAATCGACCAATGCGCTTCGCCAAGCCTCTTGCCGTCACCGTCCTCGGCGCGACCCTGATCACCGTTCCGTTCGCGGGTGGCGCGTTCGCGGACAGCGGCCGCCCGCAGGCTCCCGCGGCCGTCGTGAAGGCCGAACCGGAGCCCGCCAAGGGCTCCGTGGACGCGGGTGACCGGCACGAGACTCGCCGTGTGGTCTCGCTCAAGGTTTCGGTCGACCCCGAGCGGGTCAAGCAGGGCGGCTCCTACATGGTGTCGATCGTCGCCCGGGGTGCCGCGAACGGCTCCACGGCCACCGTGAAGAGCCCCGAGGGCAGGAGTTACCGGGTGGTCATCAAGGGGCAGAAGGCGTCGAAGGCCCTCACCGTTCCGGTGACCGCCAGGCCCGGCGAGCAGACGGTGACCGTCACCGTGGGCGGTGAGACCGCCACGGCCGAGTTCACCGTCATCGGCAAGGACAAGGACAAGGGCAAGGGCAAGGACAAGGACAAGGGCAAGGACAAGGGCAAGGGCAAGGGCGCTGAGCCGCAGGACGTGAAGAAGCACGACGAGCCCGCTCCGGAGAACGAGCGCGACGAGCAGCACGACCGTCCGGGTAAGTAACCCCCACCACCAGGCGAATCGTTCCGTGGGCCGGCTCCTCTGCGGAGTCGGCCCGGACGGGACCGCTGAACCGGCGGCCGGCGTCTCCGATCAGGAATTCCAGTACCAGTAGGCCCAGGAGTCACCCTCCTGACTGCACTTCCACCGGCCGTGGTGTCCCTCGTCTCCGTAGGAGAGGCAACTCTCCCTGTTGGGGAAGGACTGCCCCCTCTTCCACTCGGTCGGCGCGGCGGCGACCGCAGGGGACGCGTTCTCGCCCGTGCTCGTCGCCACCGACGCCGCCGCCCCGGACGGCGTGAGAAGGGGCGCGGCGGCCACGACGGCCGGAGCCATGAGCGTCGAGGCGGTCAGGGCGCCAACGGTGAACAGTTTTCCGAGCATGGCCGGCCCCTTTCTGGCGGAGATCGCTGATCGCGGGGGTCTCGGAATTTCACTCGGCCGACTTTGACGGCGGGCAGGCCGAGATCTGTCATGAATCCGGATTTGCGATAACGCTAGATTTCGGCTGCCATGAGTGTCGATCCCCGGCCTGCTAATGAAGGGTCAGGGTTGCGGAAAGCTCTGTCGCGGCCGTTGCGGCGGGGTAAAAGCGACGCGGCCGAGCGGGCCCCGCCCCTACGGCGCTCTCGCCCGCCCCGTCCCCATGGCGTTCTCGCCCGCCGCTCGCGGGATGCCCGGACCGGCCGTGGACGGCGCCCTCGCCGTCCTGGCGGGCCGTCGGCCGCCCAGGACGGCGGGTGAGTCCCGGCGTCGAGCGGATCCCCGGCCGCGGCCCCCGAGGGGGTGAGCTGTCAGGCGCAGACGCCGGAGATCTTGCAGACCTTCGCGGCCATCGTCTTCGCCGGCCCCGTGAGCGAGCCGGCCGTATAACTACCCCCGTCCCGGGTGTAGATGATCAGCGCCTTGCCGCGGCGGGCGACTGCGGCGAAGGAGCCGTGGAGTTCGTTCTTCTGGGTGCGCTTGGAGTACTTCACCCACACGGCGTCGTCACCGATACGCAACGGCTTGGCCGAGTAGCGGTAGCCGTTCTCGCCCTTCGCGCAACGCCGTACATCGGTGCGGAGCTTGTCCAGCGCGGCCTTGGCGGCGTTGACGCTCTTGTACAGGACCAGCTGCTCGCTCGACGAAGCGGGCGCGGACGTCTTGAGCCTGATCGTGCGCATCGCCGTGCGACCGTCGCCGTACTTCTTCGCGCCGCAGGGGTTCACCTCCAGAGGCTGAGCCATCCGGCTGCTGACCGTCCACCACATCTCGTTGCGGTCGTCCTCGCTCTGCGGGGCCGTCGCCCGGGCCTCGGTCAGCAGGAACCCCTTGGGGATGGCCGTGGCGGCCCAGGAGGCTTCGGCTCCGAGTCCGATCAGGAACGTGAGCGCGATCGCGCCGATGTGCGTACCGTGGCGAAGCACCGGTCAAGCCTTTCCCCGAGACATTGAGACGTGGACGGCAGCTTAGCCACGCAAATGATCATATTGGGGACGATCCACTGATTTCGCCGCCCCGGGCCCGGAGAGCAACGGGTGGAGGCCCGCGCCGACCGCGAACCGCGCCGACCGCGCCGAGCCCCGGGGCCCGCCGGTCCCCGCTTCGCCCCGCGCGAGCCGCCGACCGGGCGGCGGGCCGGGCGGGGGGCCGAGCCGGCGGCCCCGCGACGTCCGCCGGGGCTGTGATGACGCATACGGCCGAGGACCGGGACCGGGTCGTCGCCGACAGGCTGGGGCGCGTTTCGTGAGCGGTCGTCGGTACGCCAGGATCGGTAGGTGTCCGATACCTGCCGGTTCTGGGAGGGGGCGTGCGTGTCGGTGCCGTCTGCCACGAGCAGCTCGGAAACGGTGAGGGGCCTACAGGAGAGAGCGGCCCGGGCTCTCCCGGCCGAGCACATCACGGATGTCGAAGGGTGGTGGCTGCGCCATACCCCCAGCTGTGCCTGGTGGGTGGGAACGGTGCTGCCCCACCGTGATGCCAGGCGGGGCGAACTGGTGCGCAGGGTCGTCGGAGCGGAGGAGTTCTACGCCGGTCACGGCGCGGCCGCGCGGTTTCAGATCAGTCCGGGAGCGTGCCCGGAAGGGCTCGACACAGTTCTGGCGGAGCGTGGCTACCGCCGGCAGAGCCCGGTGTCGTTGCAGGTGGCGTCGGCCGCGCGGGTCCTGGAACAGGCACCGGCGGGCTCGCCGCGGGTTCGATTGGACGACCGCCCGACACGCGCGTGGTTCGAAACCTGGCACGCTGTGCACGGCCATGGTGGCGACCCTCGTTCCGAGTGGGACCTGCTCGGTCGTGTGGAGCGGCCGTGTGCCTACGCCTGCGTGATGATCGGGGACGATGTCCTCGCGGTGGGCCGCGCGGTCGCCGACACCGGCTGGGCGGGAGTGTTCGGCATGGCCACGCTTCCCGAGGCGCGCGGGAAAGGCGCGGCCCGCGACGTGCTCGCCGCGCTGGCCGCCTGGGCCGGGACACACGGGGCCGACCGCATGTATCTCCAGGTGGAGCGCGACAACATCCCGGCTCTCCGGCTGTACGAGCGGATGGGGTTCGGCGAAATATGCGGTTACCACTACCGCATCGCGGGGTGAGCCTCGGGCTTCACCTCCTTCGAACATGGTCACAGCCACTCGTCGATGCAGGCGATGCGCAAGGTCGCCGCACAGCGGACGGCCCGGGAGGTGCCGGACACCGGGCCGGGCCCGATGAGCTGGATAAACGCCCAGGTCCGCGCGGGTGCGTTGGAACAGCAGACCCCTGACCTGGAGCGAGTGCTCGGAAGGCCCGCCGAGACGGTCATCTCTCGCGTCCTGGGCCGTCATACGCCGCAGACCCTCTGACCGGGCCCACCGGGGAAGTGATGCGAATATGACAGTGGATAAGGCCATGCATTGGGCGATACGGGGCTTTCTTTAGCCAGCCGCCCTATTTATGGGAAAACGCCTGGAAGCTCCTGGTAGCCCGCGGCTACTTTGCCCCTGCCGCACGGACCCGCGCGGAGGACCTCCCCGAACGCCCCCGCGGGAATCGGCGCGGTGGCGGCCGTGCCGGCCGTCTTCGCGGCCACGTCACTGCGATCCACGGCGGACTCGGACCATCCCGAAGTCGCACGTGGAGCTGGACATTCGACCGAAGCGGGGCCACGGCGGCATCGAGAGCATAGGCGGCATGAAAATAAAGATCATGCGCGGTGCCTGTGCCGCGGGCGCCGTCACCGCGAGCCTGCTCGCCCTCCTCGCAGCCGTGCCGGCCCAGGCCGAGAGCGCTTCCCCGCGAGCGGCCCAGGCCGCGGGCCTGGCGCAAGCAGAGCCCGTCCCGGACAAGAGCCTGGAGCTACCCGCGCCGACCGGATCCCAGTCGATGGGGACGGTCAGCCTGCACCTGGTCGACCGCAGCCGCCCCGACCCCTGGGTGCCCACGGCGAAGACCAGGGAGCTCATGGTCTCGCTGTGGTACCCCGCCGAGAAGGGTGCCGGCCGGTCCGCCCCATACATGACCGACGAGGAAGCCGCGGCCCTGCTGAAGGGGCAGAACATCACCGATGTCCCGAGCGAGGTGGTCAGCGGCATCAGGACCCACGCCGTCACCGGGGCCCGTCCGGTTGGGCGCAAGGGCACGCTGCCACTGGTGGTGCTCTCGCCCGGGTTCACGATGTCGCGCTCGTCGCTGACCAGCCTCGCCGAGGAACTGGCCAGCCGGGGCTACGTGGTCGTCGGCATCGACCACGTTCACGAGTCGTACGGCACGAGTCTGCCCGGCGGCCGGCTGGCCGGTTGCGTGGCCTGCAAGGAGCAGGAAGCCGACGCCTGGAAGTTCGGCGACAAGGCGGTCAAGGGACGGCAGGCGGACGTGTCGTTCGTCCTCGACCGGCTGCTCGGGCGCCACCCGGTGTGGAAGGGCGCCAGACTCATCGACCGCTCGCGCATCGGCATGGCCGGACACTCGCTGGGCGGCTCCAGCACACCGTGGACGATGCTGAAGGACCCGCGCGTGCGCGCCGGGATCAATATGGACGGCACCTTCTTCGTGCCCATCCCCGACAAGGGCCTGGCGCGGCCGTTCATGCTGATGGGCGCGGGCGAGGTGCACGAGCCGGGCGGCAAGGACTTCACCTGGGGCCGCGACTGGGCGCGCATGACAGACTGGAAGCGCTGGCTCACGGTGGAAGGCGGTGACCATGCCTCCTTCACGGACTACCCGCTGCTGACCAAGCAGTCGGCCAGGGAGCTGGAGATCACCCGGGCCTACGTGGCCGCCTTCATGGACCGGCACCTGCGCGGGCGCGACCAGCGGTTGCTGGACGGGCCCTCCGGGACCTTCCCCGAGGTCAAGTTCTGGAAGTGAGACCCGCCGTCACCACCGCGGACCGTTCCTGAGACGGCCGGAGGACGCTGACGAGATCCCGTCCGATCGTCTTGACCGGGCGGGATTCCGTCGTTTCCAGGCTTCCGATGTCACCGTCCGGGACGGTCAGAGCTCATGCGGCGGCTGTGGTGACGGGTGCGGGCGGTGTGAGAGGTCGGCTCGTCCGGCGAGGCGGCGGTAGTGAACGGGCGCGGCGGCGAGGCCGACGAAGGCCGCGAGGTGGCCGCCCCGTCGTCCGTGGCGGCGGGCCGACCGCCGGACACCGAGCCGGGCACGAACGGGTACGGCTGCGCGCGGCCGAGTCGTTCGCCCGCGGCTACGCCGGGCCCCACGTCGCCAGAGAGCCGCAGGGCACCCGGATGTCGGCCAACCGATGGCACCGCGCCCTGGCACAACGGGGCAGCACGGCCCTGGCCTGGTCCTCAAGCCGCCGTAACTCCGTGAACCAAAGATCAGCAAGCCCGCGAAGCCGGTAACCCGCGTCCCGGAGGCGCGGACGGGGCGCAACAGCGAAGCGCTGATGCGCCCCGTCCACCCGGCGGCTAATTCCTGACGAACAGGAGCCACCGCCATCCGTTGCCGTCCCAGGAGCAGAAGAAAGTGCGCCACTGGGGGTTGTAGTAGATGTAATTCGCGCCGGCCTGCTGGCAGGTGCGCTTCGCCTCTGCCCTCGCCGCCTCGGTGCGGTACGCGGGCGCGTAGTCGGTGATGTACTTGACCGCCAGCGTGGTCGCCGCCCCGGTCGGTGCGGCCGAGGCGGGGGCCGCGGGCAGGAATGCCGCGAGGGCCGCGCAAGCGGCGAGAACAGTAACCTTGAGCTTCATGGGGGAATCCTCTGCTCTGTTTCCGGAGACCGTGAGAGTCGAATTTCCGTAGTACGGCGTTGTCGTGTGAGCCGCTCTTCGCCGTCCGATCCGTTCATGACGGAGTCGAACGGCCCGTATCCCGCGGTCGCCGGACGCTCAGGCGTTCGGGACAGACCCGAACGGCCCGGACGCACAGTCGTCCAACCGCACCGACGGCCGATGCTGTGACGAGTGTGCCGTTCGGTTTCACCGCCTTCCCTTTCGATCCTTCGGACGTCTTCATCGGGCGCCCTGCGTCATCGGGATACAGAAGTACATGGAACACGTTCAACAAAATTTTGGCGTCAAACGAATGATGCAGATATCGATCAACCATCCGCGGTATTCACGAGGATGATGTGCAACAACGGCAGTAAGGCCTTCGAGGAGGCAGAGCGCAGAATCCGGCGCCGGAGAGGTGATTCTCGTACCGGTTCGGTGCCGGCGCCTGTTCGCCCTGCCGGCTGGGCCTGCCTGAGCTTCGATGTGTGACGCCGGACAGTGCGCCTGCAGAGGGCGCCAAGGGCATGCGGTTCGACCGCGCGGCGGAGCAGATCACCGCCCGCATGCCCCCGCGAGCGGTGAGGCCGAGCGGCTCGGCATGCCGGAGAACACGCCGCTGCCGACCGTCCACGGCGCGGTCCGCGAAGCCTCGGGTACGGCTCTGGCCGTGGTGGAGGTGCTGCTCCCGGCCGGCCGTCACGAGTTGGAAGACGCCTACCCGATCGCGTGACTCACGGCACCGTCGTGTCCCTGTGGTGGGGGATCACGACGATCTGGTGATCGTCCTCGTAGACGATCCTTCCCGGGTCGGATGAGTACACCGCCTCGCAGCCGACGCCGTGCGCGGCGAGGATCTCCAGGTAGCCGGGGACCCGCTCGATGAACACGTGCGCCGACGCCTTGAACCACGCGGCGGCCCCCGGGTTCAGGTCGTGGTCGTAGACCGTGGGGTCGACATCGGAGGGGTTGGTGAAGTTCGCGTCGTACCAGTCGTTGTTCGTCCGCCTGAAGCGCTCCTGCTCCTCCGTCAGCTTCCCCCTGGACGCCAGGATGTTGACCAGCCCGAACACCCCGGGGAAGCGCCCTCGTCGATCGCGGGCGGTGGCCTGGAACCTCAGGTAGAGCGCTTCGTCGGCCACGCGTTCCTCCAGTTCGGCTTCCATGGTGAGGCGGGTACCGGCGCACGCCTTTGACGGCGCCTCCGCGAATCAATGATCGCGCTGAGAAGCGGGGAGGCGGTTCCCACACCAGGGGCAGAAGGCGATGCCGATGGTCGAGGTCCCGCCGTCATGGATGATCAGGCCGTACTCCCGGGACCCGGCATCGAACCGTACAAGGGCGTCCGGGCAGTCGAACGGATCTTCGTGATCGTCGCAGTGCCGCACGATCTGGCTGGTCATCAACTCACAGCAGTGCTCGTCCACGGGGCAAGATTCTCGTGGACGGAGACCGGCGCGCCACTCGATCGAATTCCGAGACGGTCCGCCGATTCGGAGACGGTCCGCCGACAGGACGGGGCTCCGGCGGGTAGATCATGAGTCGCGGTGACCATCCTGGACGAAGGCCGATGGCCCGGGAAGACCGGAGAGTCAGAAATGATCAAGCCCGGTCTGGGAACCGTCCGTGACCCGGGCCTTCGTGCGTGGAGCGGGCGACGGGGACCGGACCCGCGCCGTCAGCCCGGGAAGTGCGTCGATCACGCCTTGCGGGGGCGCTGAGCCGGGCGTCGGGCCGGTCGTGAACGACCGTGGTCGACCCCTCGTCACCCTGTCCGATGGCCCGACGATCAGCCCGCGACCTGGTGTTGCCCGCGCGCACCCCGCCCGCCTGATCATCCCGGAGCCGGAGCGCCCCCGCCGGAGACGCTGTTTCTCATGTCGATCCCGCCGTGACTCGGTCGCGGCTGTGTCCGAGGGGTCAGCACATCATCGTCGGCCTGCTCCGGTGTACGTACGTGTGCGGTCGTACGGCCTGAAGCCGAGGCTGCGGTAGAGGCGCTGGGGAATCGGATAGGCGGGATCCCCGCGGGGACAGACGATCGCGGTGGTCGCCCCGACATCCTTGAGGGCGTGGAGGGCGGCAAGGCACACGGCGCGGGACAGGCCGAGGCGGCGGAACTCGGGATGGGTGCCGACGGGTTCGATGAGGCCGACCTTGTTGGCGTCGTCGCACCAGATCAGGCAGTTCGCGACGGAACGGCCGTCGGGAGCCGCGACGATCCAGTCCAGGTTCGGGCGGTAAGGCCAGGCGGCCATGACGGCTCGATAGGAGTCGGTGGTGACACGGGTCGAGTTCCACGCGGCCCGGTGCACGGCCACGCGTTGGTTCAGGTCGGCCTCGCCGGCGACGGCACGGGCGGTGAACCCCTCCGGCAGGACGACCGCGGGCAGATCGGCCAGATCCCGCATGTGGTAGGCGAAGTAAGGGCCGCTCTCCTGCCGTCGGTATCCACGGCGGAGCAGAGCCGTCTGTACCTCCTTCTGGCTGTCCAGCGGGTTGATCTCGCGGGGGTTGCCTGCGGCGAGTTCGTCGAGCCAGTCGAGGACCTCGTCGAGTAGCCGGGGATAGGTGGGATCGACCTGGAGCCTGAGGTCGTCGGGGAACTGTGCCCAGCCCCATGCGATCACACGGCCGCGGTCTTCCCAGAGAGCGATGGGCCAGTCGGCTTGGTCGGGCGTGTACATGAAGCGGCCCCACGCCAGATCGCCGACGTGGTGAGGACTTGCGAGCGACCACAGGCGTTGTGTGAGTTCCTGCATCGCCCGCAGATCGGGAGCGCCACCGTATCGGCGCATCATCACCGTCATAGTCGATCATTCTGCCCGGCGGAATGCCGACGCGGCTGGTACGGAGTTCGGTGGCAACAGGGTGAGGTCACGCGCCCGGGCGATGGGCGATGGGCGGCCCGGGCCGCCGGCGGCCGGGACCGCCCCCAGGCCGCATGCCCGGCCGCCGAGCGGACGCAGGGCCGCGAGGCGACGCGGCGCGCCGCCCTTGACCTCGACACGGGCACGGTGCGCATCCGGGCGGCCCACTTCGCATCCTGGCCTGGGCCTTTGCGCGTGGAGCGGGTGCCGGGAATCGAACCCGCGCCGTCAGCCCGGGAAGCGCGTGGATCACGCCTCGTAAGGCGGCTGACCTGGGCGTTCGGCCGGTCGTGAATGACCGCGGCCGACCCCTCGCCGCCATGGCCGACGGCCCGGTAACGGCCCGACGACAGCGGAGGAGGACACCGGAGCCGATGAAACCGCCAGGTCAGGAGTGAAACCAGCGTGAAGCCGCGACGAAGCCGAGGACACGGAAACTCTCCTCGGACGCCGGGAGGTACCCGGCGGAGAGAGGAGACGCGTCATGGCGGACCTCAGCGCCGTCCGGGCCGACAGTCTGGTCAAGGACTTCGGAGACTTCCGAGCCGTGGACGGAATCGACCTTCACGTACGGCAAGGCGAGATCTTCGGAGTTCTGGGCCCCAACGGGGCAGGCAAGACCACCACGCTCCGAATGCTCGCCACCCTGCTCCCGATCGACGGCGGCCACGCGGAGATCTTCGGCGTCGACGTCCGGCGGGAACCTCACCGCATCCGGCAGCTGGTAGGCGTCACCGGCCAGTACGCCTCGGTGGACGAGGATCTGACCGCCCGGGAGAACCTCTGGCTGTTCGCCCGTCTACAGGGCCTGACCGGCACCCGAGCCAAGACCATCGCCGGCGGCCTACTCGAACGCTTCGGCCTCCAGGAGGCGGCCGACCGTCCCCTGTCCCAGTTCAGCGGCGGCATGCGCCGCCGCCTGGACCTCGCATCAAGCCTGATCACCCGCCCACCGCTGATCTTCCTGGACGAGCCCACCACCGGTCTCGACCCGAGAACCCGAGGCCAGATGTGGGACACCATCCGCGAGCTGGTCACCGACGGCTCCACGATCCTCCTCACCACCCAGTACCTGGACGAAGCCGACCAGCTGGCCGACCGCGTAGCCGTGATCGACCGAGGCCGGAAAGTCGCCGAAGACACCCCCGACGCCCTGAAGACCCAGGTCGGTGACTCGACCCTGCAGCTCAGCCTCGCAGACGGCTCCGACACCGCCCTGGCCGCGAACGTCGTCCGCCGGCTGCTGGGCGAGGACCCGGTCCTGACCCCGGAGTCAGGACGCATGAACATTCCCCTCCCCGACCCCGACCGGGCCGCGGACGTCCTGATCGGCCTGCGGGAAGCAGGCCTCGGCATCTCCTCGGTGAGCGTCGCCAAACCGACGCTGGACGAGGTCTTCCTGGCGCTGACCGGCCATGGCGCCGACGACGAACCCCGGATGGAGGCGGCCCGATGACCACCGTGAGCACCCCGACCCCGACCCCCCTCGACCCCCGGCGCATCGACCCGTCCGCCGTGGTCGCCCGCACCACGTCCCGCAGCTCGCTCCAAGAGACCTGGGTCCAGACCCTGGCGATGGCATGGCGAGCCCTGAAGAAGATGCGCCGCAAGCCCGAGCAGTTCTTCGACGTCCTCGTCCAGCCCCTGCTGTTCACGGCGATGTTCGCGTTCATCTTCGGCGGCGCGATCTCCGGCAGCGTGTCGAACTACCTCCCGGTACTGATCCCCGGCATCCTCGCCCAGACGGCCCTGACGGTCTGCATGGCGACAGGCGTGCAGCTGCGCGAAGACATGGACAAGGGGGTCTTCGACCGCTTCAAGTCCCTGCCGATCGCAAGGATCGCCCCCCTGGCCGGCCCGATGATCGCCGACCTGATCCGTTACGGCATCGCGTCGGTGCTGACGCTCGTCACCGGCCTGCTCATCGGTTACCGCCCCGGTGGCGGCGTGCTCGGCTGCATCGGCGGTGTCGCACTCACCGTGTTCGCAGGCTGGTCGCTGGCGTGGATCTTCACCTGGCTGGGCACGATGGCGCGTTCGGCGCAGAGCGTCCAGGGCATCTCGATGATGATCATGTTCCCGCTCACCTTCCTGTCCAACGCCTTCGTCCCCGCCGAGACGCTGCCCGGCTGGCTGGAGGCGTTCGTGAAGGTCAACCCGGTGTCGCACGTCGTCTCCGCCGTGCGCGACCTGTTCAACGACGGGACCGTGACGGCCGAGGTCGGCTGGGCGGTCATCGGCTGCGTGGTCGTCGTCGCGGTGTTCGCCCCGCTGGCGGTCCGCTCGTACTCCCGGAAGATGTAGACGGTGTCAGACCATCCGCTCCAGGACGGCGCGGGCCTCGGCCAGCAGGTCGGGGCCGCGCCGCCGGCCGTATTCGGCCTCGATGCGGGACATGACACCGGAGGCGGCCCGTTCGGCGTGTGCGGACAGCACCGGCCACTGCATCGTCGGGGCGAACCGGTTGTAGGCGAACCGGTCGGCGAGCACGAGCAGCCGGACCGCGTCCTCGGCGGGCGGCGCCCCCTTCAGCAGGCCCCAGACGCCCAGCCCGGCGAGCACCATCCCCACCATCGGGTAGTCCCTGAACGTGTGGTCCGGGCCGAGCACGGTCAGGACCTTGGCCCGCAGCGGCTCGAAGAGGTCCGCGCCGTCGTCGCCCTCGCCGTACTGCGCGAACGCCGAGAGCGCGACGGCCTCGCCCACGAGGGTCCACGGTGTGGAACCGTCCGGCGCGCCCGGGGCGCGCAGGTTCCGAAGAGCCTCGGCGGCCTCGCGGTGCCGCCGCAGTCCCTCGGCGATGTCACCGTCGACGAGGGCCAGCTGGGCTCTGCCGACGACGACCGCCAGGACCTCGGCGTAGGTGCCCTGGGAAGCGAGCGCCTCCAGGTCGTCGATCATCCGCGCGGCCTCGTCGCGGCGACCCTCGACGAGCGCCGCCATGGCGAGGACGGCACGGATCTGGGCGGCGTCTTCCACCGCCCCGAGACGTTCGAGCACCGGAAGCGCCTCGGCGGCGTGCCCGGAGGCCGACGCGGAGTCGCCGGATTGCGCGTACAGGCCGGCCAGCTGGGCGTGCAGCACCGCCCGGTGCCAGGGACCGCCGTCATCGTCGGCGAGCTGGAGGGCGGCCCGGGCCGCTTCGATCGCGCCGGCCGGATCGCCGGCGTTCTCCCGGCCGTGGCTCAGCCAGTGCAGCGCGGTTCTGCGGATCAGCGGGTCGGGATCGGCGATCAGCTCGTCGTAGCCGTTCTCGGAGTCCGACACCGTGGTGAGCAACACGGTCACCAGCGCCCGGACGGCCGGGTTCGCCGAGTCGGCGCCCAGCCCGGACAGCAGCCGCGCCAACGTCCCGGTCTCTTCGGAGGGGACGATGACGGTGTTGAGCAGCGCCATGCTCAGGGTCACCCGGGCCCGGTCGAGGAGCCGGGGCGGCGGCGTCCAACCGGTCAGAGCGGCGGCGACGGCCGGGGTGAGGACGATGCCGCGCGGATGGTCTCCGCGGATCGACCAGTAGCCGCCCAGCGCGGAGAACAGCACCACCACCGCTTCCGGGTCGGAGTCGGCGAGGGCCTCACGCAGGATGTCGGCGAGATTCGTCTCCTCCGAACGCAACCGGTCCATCGCGTCGATCTGCTCCGGCGAGTACAGCCGGACGCCGTGCCTGCCGGCGTACCCGACAGCCCACCCGTGCACGGCGGCCCGTGCCTCGGCGGTCTCGCCGGCCGCGTCCAGTTGCATCCGGCCGAACTCGCGCACCGTCTCGAGCATGCGGTACCGGACGCCGTCGGTCGTCTCCACGACGGTGAGCAGGGACTGCTCCACGAGCTCTTCGACGTCGCCGAGAGCGTCGCCGCCGAGCACCTCCTCCGCCGCGTCGAGGGTGAAGCCGTCCGGGAAGGCCGAGAGGCGGCGCAGAGCCAGGCGCTCCCGCTCGCCGAGAAGGTTCCAGGACCAGTCGATCACCGCCAGTAGCGTCTGGTGTCGTGAGGGGGCGCTCCGGTCGCCGCCACGCAGCAGCGCGAACCTGTCCTCCAGCCGGCGGGCGATCTCGACCGGTGACATCACCCGCACCTTCGCGGCAGCCAGTTCAACCGCGAGCGGAAGGCCGTCCAGGCGGGCCACGACGGCGCGCACGTCCTCCTCGTCGAGGCGCACACCTGGCCGGGCCGCGGTCGCGCGGTCGCGGAACAGCTCGACCGCGTCGTCGGTTCCCAGCTGCGGCAGCGGGTAGACGCGTTCGGCGGCGATCGCCAGCGGCGAGCGGGTCGTGGTGAGGACACGCAGCTCCCGTGCGGTCGCGGCCAGATAGGCGACCAGGTCGGCGACCGCCTCCACCAGATGCTCGCAGTTGTCGAGCACCAGCAGCGTCGGGGCCAGGTCGAGCTGCTGGGCGATCCGGGCGCGGACGTCGGCGCGCTGCCGCGGGGTGAGCGTGCGGCGTCCGGTCACCGAGTCACGGACGCCGAGCGCCGACCCGACCTCACCGACCAGGTCCTCGGGCGCGGTCACGCCGACCAGCTCGACGAAGTGCACCACCGGCTGCGGGGCCTCGCGGGCGACGGCATGGGCGAGACGGGTCTTGCCGAGGCCGCCCGGGCCGAGGATCGAGACCACCCGGGACGTGGCGAGCAGCGCCCGCACCCGCCGGAGGTCGTCGTCGCGGCCGAGCAGCGGAGTCGTGTCGAACCGCACGCCGGCACGTACGGGGCTGTCGAGCGCCAGCAGCTCCCGGTGGACCCGCCGCAGCTCCGGGCCGACGTCGGTGCCGATCCGCTCACGCAGGTCCGATCGGTAGCGTTCGAAGCGATCCAGCGCGGCGCCCGTCCCGCGCACCGCCGCCTCGCTGCGCAGGAGGTCGGCGAGCAGCCCTTCGTCCTCGGGGTGGACGCGCACGGCCTCCTCGAGTCCGGGCAGGGCGGGGCCGTGGTCGCCGCTCCGGCTCCGGGCCCGGGCGAGCACGACCCGCGCGGACGCCAGGTCGCGTTCCGCGCGCCGGCGCACCTCGGCCAGCGGGCCGCCGCCCTCCGGGGGCAGCGCCCCGGCGCCCAGCGCGAGCGCCTCCTCCGCCGCCGCGGCCGCCGCCGCCGGATCCTCGACGAGCAACGCCCGCGCCCGGCCCGCCAGACCGTGCAGCCGGCCGACGTCGACCCGGTCGGGCGGAACCTCGAGCCGGTAGCCGCCCCCTTCCGTGGCCAGTGCCTCCGACCCCACGACCGACCTGGTCCGGGACACCAGGACCTGCAGCGCCTTCGCCGGATTGGCCGGCTCGTCGTCCCCCCACACCTCCGCGGCGAGCCGCTCGGCGTTCACGGTCCGGCAGGCGAGCGCGAGAGCGGCGAGCAGCGCCTGAGCCCTCTCGCCGACCACCGGCTGCCCCCGCCACCGCACACCGTCGAGCAGGCTCAGGTAGATCGGCATGGCCCAAGTTTAGGCTTCGCCGAACCATCCACCCGTTCTCGCCTTCAACCCGCAAGGCGCACAGCACGATCGACGGATTCACCTCGGGATGGACCTCCGACCAACAGGATCAGATATTCGCGCTTCTCTCCTCCGCTGCACACGCTGCGAAGGAGAGAAGCGCGGCCATGACCATACGGACTCCCGGGTCTCCGGAGCCGGCCGCGTGGACGCACAGGACGCAGCCCGCGCCCTACGGCCCCAACACCCGTACGCGCCGGGTGGACGTGGTCAAGGAGACGGGCCTGTCCGGCCTCCACTTCCATGACCTCCGCCACACGGGCAACATGCTCGCCGCCGAGTCGGGGGCGGGCCTCAAGGACCTGGCGGCCCGTCCGGGACACGACAATGTGTGCGCGGCGATGATCTACCGGCATGCCGTACGGGGCGCGGACAAGGCCATCACGGACGCGATCGACGGGCAGTCGGAGAAGCGGGACGGCGACGAGAACGGCTCAGCCGGGGTGCTCGCTCCCGTGAGCTGATTGCACGTTAACTGCGTTGACTGCACGGAAGATCGAGGAGACCCCGGAAACGATCAAGTCCCAAGTCCGGAAACCGTCCATGACCTGGGCCTTTGAGTGTGGAGCGGGCGACGGGAATCGAACCCGCGCTGTCAGCTCGGGAAGTGCGTGGATCACGCCTCGTAGAGCGGCTGACCTGGGCGTTCGACCGGTCGTGAGTGACCGCGGTCGACCCCTCGTCATCCTGTCTGATGGCCCGACGATCAGCCCGCGGCCTGGTGCTGCCCGCGCGGCACGCACCCCGCCTGCTCATCCCTCCCCGCCCGACCTGCCCGGTCCCGCCTGGATCAACAAACCCAAGACCAACGAACCCAAGGACACCATAAAGAGGACGACACAGAATCAGCCCAGCTCAACGCCTTGAACACATTGCCGGGTTCCGCCTGCCCCAGTCGGCTAACCGGCCAGGAGATCGATCTGTTCCGCCTGGTCGTCTCCCACGGAGATGGTGAACCGAACACCCATCGCCCTGCCGATCCGGTCAAGCATCTCCAGCGTCGGCACGCCCCCGCCCAGCTCAATACGCGACAGAGCCGGCTGGGAGATCCCTGCCCGCCTGGCGACCTCGGCCTGAGTCAGGTTCCTCGCCACACGAACCTCACGGAGCCTGTCCCCCAGATCCATGTCCCGGACGGCTCGCGTGTACTCAGAGTGCTCTTCGGCCCCCGCTTCCAGAAGCCGCTTGGCCTTCAGCGTCTTCCACGTACTGTGTCCAGCCATCATGACCTCCTGTCGAACACATGGGTGACGGTCATGTCATGTTCGAGCCGGCAAGTCTTCTTCGCCGCGACCGCGCGATCCACGTCATCATGCTGCGGCCCGTTGCGGGTCTTGGCAAACACCGTGAGCAGAACGATCGCCCTGCCCCCAGGCCTCCAGAACGTGATCCGCCAAGACCGTTCCCCGAGGGGCAACCTCAACTCGCTGACACCA
Organism: Streptosporangium fragile; assembly: GCF_039534445.1. NCBI lineage: Bacteria > Bacillati > Actinomycetota > Actinomycetes > Streptosporangiales > Streptosporangiaceae > Streptosporangium > Streptosporangium fragile. The sequence continues at coordinate 31,812 of NZ_BAAAVI010000039.1, forward strand.
TCACGCAGACTCTTGACGTGATCGCCGTCCGGCAGACCGCCTCTCTCCACGAGATGCCGGTCCACCTTCGCCATCACACGCTGGAACTGCCCGAACGGCAACTCCGCCAACCATGCCTCCACCTCGGGCTCCAACGCGACCTCGAACATACCCTTGATGGTATATACCTTCGATGGTAAGTCGGCGCGAACGGGAAAACCAGCCCGGACTTCAAAAACGATCACGACCCGACTCCGGATCATGGTCCTGAGCCGGGCCTTCGGTACTGGAGCGGGTGACGGGAATCGAACCCGCGCTGACCGGCGCGCCGAGCACCGCCGCCGCCTGGCCGAGCCCGCCCTGACCTACGCCGCCTTCCGCCGCGCCTATCGTGAGCGGGCCCCACCGGACGCCTGCGCCACCGCGCCCCGGTGCCGCTGAGTGAGGCCGACATCTGGCGGGCCTACCAGATCGAGCTGCGCGAGCACGGCGAGCCGCACCACGATCCGTGGGGGGTCAACCCGTTCGAGTGCCGCTGAGCAACCCCGTTCCCGATGCTGCCGCCAGGCGCAACCCGGTGCGGGCGCGACCGCGGTGAACCGGCGGCGCACCAGGTCCGGCGCGGCCGGCCGCTTGCCCTGACGGGTCAGCGAGCGCGACCTCTTGCGTGCCCGACCGGCCAGGCCGAGCTCGGCCATCCGCGCCGCGACCGTGTTGACCGAGACCCTCCAGCCTTCTTCCCGCAGGTCACGGGTGATGCGCGGGGAGCCGTAGGTGCCGCCGGAAGCGGTGAAACACTCCTCGATCGCCGCATCCAGATCAGCGCGCCGCCGCTCACGCGACGTCGGGGCCCGGTCCTTCCACTTATAGAACCAGGACTGGGAGACCCCCAGCGCCTGGCAGGAGATGACGTGACTGATGCCGTACTCGGTCTTCTGGCAGCGGATGAAGGCCGCCACGCTCACCGGCCCATCGCCTCTCGAACCCATAAGACCACCGAGCGCTTGAGCACATCACGCTCGTCTTCCAGCTCGGCGCGCTCCCTGGCCCAGGCCGCCTTCTCCCGCGCGAGCTCCCGCGCCAGCTCGGCCTTCTCGGCCCGTAGCCGGGCCAGCTCCTCCTGCTCGGACTCCTTCAGCGTGCCACCTCCACCGCCGACCTGACCGTTGGCGTGCCGGTCCATCTGCATCCAATTGTGCAGCGTGTATTCGTTGATCCCCAGATCCCGGGCGACGTGCGCGACGGGTTTGCCGGTCTCCTTGACGATCCGCACCGCTCCGGCCCGGAGCTCCGGATCAAAGCGACGCCGCGTGGTACCTGCCACGACCAAACCTCTCCCGGTTCGATCTCCACGCTACGAGGGGAAGCTCAGTACCTATGTGAAGTGGGAGCGGGTGATCGGGTCCGAGTGCAAAGCCGTTACGGCCATTCGATGCGGATGAGGCAGACCTCGCGTTGTTCGTCCAGCACGATGTACGTCGCGAGACCCCGTTCGCCGAAGGCATGGGTGAGCATGTTCGCCTTGGGATTGGCGGGGTTGTACGGTTGCCCGCTCCATGGCGCGATCTCCAGGAGGGCGAGCAGCTCCGCGAGCGGACGCAAGGCTTCCTCGGGGAGCTCGGCGATCTGCCCCTCGACGATCGGGTCGAGCAGGACCTGGTACACCTACAGTTCGATCCCACGCTCCGTCAGAACTTCACGCCACGGTTTCCCCCGGCGGGATGGTTCATCGGCAGTGATCTGCTCAGCCCTGGCGTGCATCTGGCGGCGTCCTTCGGGGTCCTTCATCGAGTCGCATGCAGAGATCCACCAGCGGTGGACGAAGGCGTTCAGCACGCTGAGATCCAGGCTGACCCGGACCTCGTCGAGTACGGCTTTGAGCCCGGTGTCGAACGCTTCTCGGTCTTGAGACGTCACCAGAGCTGCGCGGATGGAACGCAGGTTCTTCTCTGGTGCCGACGGGATGGAAGCGGGGAAGTCCTCTGGCTGCGCGGTCATGTGGTGGCTCCTCTCGCTGGCTATGAGCTTACAGAGGAGGGGGGAGAGACCTCCGGCTTCACCACACTGGCGATGAACTTCCGAGGAGACGGCTGGCAGGCTCCAGAAACGATCAAGGCCCGGGTTGGGAATCTCTGTCCTGACCTGGGCCTTCATCGCTGGAGCGGGTGACGGGAATCGAACCCGCGCTGTCAGCTTGGGAAGTGCATCGATCGCGCCTCGTAGAGCGGCTGAGCTGGGCGTGGGGCCGGTCGTGAGTGACCGTGGTTGACCCTTCGTCACCCTGGCTAATGGCACGCTAATGGCACGAGGATCATGCGGGTTGTTCCTGCTCGGGGCAGGGCGTGGGCTCGTCGGCGGTCACAGAGAACAAAAGCCACTCGACGCCGGGCACAGTGAAGTGAGTACTCACCGTCTTGGCAGCGACTCCTTCGAAGTCAAGGCGATCGCCGAACATGTGGTAGGTGACGCGGACCATGGGCCGGCGACTCTCTGGGCGGCGAGCATCGTGCGGAACACGGCTTCCTGCGGTTCCTGCACCCCGAGCGGAGAGGTCAGTTGTACCTCGGCCAGCTCGGGAATCTTCCAGTAACGCTGATAGGACAGGAGAGTGAAGGGCTCTCCCAGGGCCGCGCCCATCCTGGCGATCATCCGTTCGGCGCCGACCTGCTTGGTCACGCGCAGGTGGCCTCTCCAGTTGATCACCTCGAACATGGCGTCATCGTGACACGGCAGGGAGAGGCGGCGCACTTCCCTACGCTCTGCCTGTTCCCATCCCCCGGAGGAAACTAGGTTTCGCGTTCTCCGGGTGCGGCACTTGCTCACGCTATAACGTCCGTGTTATGAACTGGGGAGAGGTGGAACTGGAGCCAGAGGTCGATGAGTGGTTCGCCACGCTTGATCAGGAAGACCAGGAAACGGCGGTTTTCTACGTCGACCTGCTGGCCGAGCGCGGCGTTCTGCTCGACGAGCCCTACACTCGTCAACTCCGTGGCAAGCTGCGCGAGTTGCGGTTCCACCTCCACCGAGAGGCGGTACGGATCACGTACTGGATCGCCCTGGGCAGGCGGATCATCCTGCTGACGGTGTTCCGCAAGCAGCGGATGCGCGAGTCCGCCGAGATTGAGCGTGCGTGGCGGGTCATGCAGCGGTGCATCGCTGAGGCCCACACCGCAGATGAGGAGTGAGCGGAATGGGTGAGCGCAGGACGTGGGCCGACAAGAAGGCTGAGATCATGAGCCGTCCCGGTGCGGGAGCGGCATATGAAGCGGCCAGGATCCGGTTCGAGCTGGGCGAGGCGGTACGGCTGCGCCGTGAGGAACTGGGGCTGACTCAGGCCGAGCTGGCTGAGCGCACAGGGCTGAAGCAGCCGGCGGTGGCGCGGTTCGAAGCGGGAGGCACGATGCCGACCATCCCGATGCTGGAGCGACTGGCGGAGGCTCTGGAGATGCGGCTGAGCGTTCAGTTCCAACCGCTGCGCGAGGCGAGCTGATCTCACCGGAGCGATGTTCGGACTTGCGAGATGCCAAAGTAGCGCTGGAAACGGCCAAGGCCCAGGCCGGGGTTCTCGCCCGACCTGGGCCTTTGAACGTGGAGCGGGTGACGGGAATCGAACCCGCGCTGTCAGCTTGGGAATGATCTACTGACCTTGATGGGCTGAGCTGGGAAAACGGGGGCGCAGGTCAGGGCGGGTCGATTTCCCGTGAGTGACCGTGGTTCCCCGCCTGTTCTGGCACGGATCTGGCACACGGATCATGATGGTCCTCAACGGAGAGGGAGGGCGCGGACGCGTATCCCTGTCGTGGTGAATGCGGCGATCGCACCGGTCTCAAGATGCGGTTCGAGGACGTCGAGGTGTTCGAGGACGATGTCCACCAAGTCCGGCGGCCGAAGCTCCAAGATTTCCCTTACGAGAACGACCGAGGGCTCCGTCGCGCGGGCGTGAGCCAGAAGAGCGCCGAAGTCGGTGTCCGCGGAGATGATGACCCGGCCGTCCGCGGCGGCCAGAGTCATGATCGTGGAATCTGGGGCGCTCGTCGCTTGTAGATCGCGAACATGTACAGCGTCATGGCCGGCCTTGGTCAGCAGCTCGGCGACGCGGGGTGAGAGGTTCTCGTCGATCAGGAAGTTCACGCCGGCTCTCGGAGGCTGTAGAAGTGGACGTTGGTGGAGGCGGCGGCGTACTCCAGCGCCTGCTTGATGTCCTCGCGCTCCAGATCGGGATAGTCCGCCAGGATCTCGTTGAACGTCCACCCGGCGGCGACAAGCCGGACAACGGTCTCGACGGTGATGCGCAGACCGCGGATGCAGGGCTTACCTTCGAGTTTGTCGGGCTCGGCGGTGATCCGGTCGAAGTTCATGGTGTCTCCCCTCCCTCCCGATACTGCCAGGTCGGCTCCGCACCAGCGACCGAGATACGGCAGCAAGGCCACAAGCGGTTGGGAAAAGTCGAAGCCCAGGTCCGAATCCACCGGATGGCCTGGGCTTCTGAGATGAGAGCGGGTGACGGGAATCGAACCCGCGCTGTCAGCTTGGGAAGCTGATGTTCTGCCATTGAACTACACCCGCAGCGGTGCGCCGCGTCACTACTGTAGCGGATACTCGGGCGGGTCTGGTCGTCCGCGGGAGCAAGATTCTCGGCTTTTGGGTTGCGTGGCGTTGGTAGGTTGCCTCACGTGCTGCTTTCCGATCGTGACATCGCCGCCGAGATCGAGTCCGGGAGGGTCAAGATCGACCCCTTCGACCCGGAGATGATCCAGCCGTCCAGTGTCGACGTGCGTCTGGACCGCTATTTCCGGGTCTTCGAGAACCACCGTTATCCGCACATCGATCCGTCGATCGAGCAGCCCGACCTCACCCGGATGGTCGAGCCGGAGAACGACGAGCCGTTCATCCTGCACCCGGGGGAGTTCGTGCTGGCGAGCACGTACGAGGTCATCACCCTTCCCGATGACATCGCCTCCCGGCTGGAGGGGAAGAGCTCGCTGGGCAGGCTGGGCCTGCTGACCCACTCGACGGCCGGTTTCATCGATCCGGGGTTCAGCGGGCACGTCACGCTGGAGCTGTCCAATGTCGCGACGCTGCCGATCAAGTTGTGGCCGGGGATGAAGATCGGTCAGCTCTGTCTCTTCCGGCTCAGCTCGCCTGCCGAGCACCCCTACGGTTCCGAGAAGTACGGCTCGCGCTACCAGGGGCAGCGAGGGCCGACGCCGAGCCGGTCCTACCTGAACTTCCACCGGACGCCGATCTGAAGGCTGAAGGCCGGCGGGTCGGCGAGGGCGTTGTGACGGGAACCGACGGGAGTCCCGGTGGGGGTGCGGGGTCCTGTGGGGGTGCGGGTGGAGGCGCGGGGTCCTGCGGAGTCCGGAGGGCGGTGGAGCCCCGGGAAGCCTCCGGGCGGGGGTGGGGCTGTTATGTCGGCCCGGAACGCGGTTTAGTGGGCCTCCGTGATGGAAATCACCCTGATTGTCCGCCGAGGCCGCCGGTCCCGGGCTGGCCTCGATGGATCCCACACGGAACATGGCGGGAGCGGGATCCCCAGGGAGGTACGGGCGTCGCCCCGGACCGCGCTCCGGGGCGGAGAGTCCTTGATGTGACCTGACTTAGGCATAATGTGCCCGAAAATCAGCAAAACGGTCACCGGAAAGATGCCCACAAGACCCCCTCGAGCTGCGTGTCACCCGGCGCACTCTGGGTAGCGACAGCAGGAAGAGTGAGTGTCTAGCGGGTGAAGTTCGCATTTCCGCTGGTAACCCGTACCCTTCTCTGCGGACCATCCCCGCACATCTGGAGAACGACGTGCGCCTGCGTCTCACGCCTAGTGAGGACAGCTACTACGACTTGTTCGCCGACTCGGCGAACAACCTCGTCACAGCGTCCCGTCTGCTGGTCGAGATCATCAGTGACGGCTCGGACAGGGAAGCCCTGGCCGAGAAGATGCGGGCGTGCGAGCACGCCGGTGACGAGCGTACTCACGCGATCATGAACAGGCTCAACGAGAGCTTCATCACGCCCTTCGACCGCGAGGACATCTACCGTCTCGCCTCGAACCTCGACGACGTGATGGACTACATGGAGGCCGCGGCCGACCTCATCGTCCTGTACCAGATCGACCACCTCCCCAAGGAGGTCGTGCGCCAGGTCGAGGTTCTGGAACGTGCCGCCGAGCTCACCGCCGAGGCCATGCCCCGGCTGCGCTCCATGAAGAACCTGAACGAGTACTGGATCGAGATCAACCGTCTGGAGAACCAGGCCGACCAGATCTACCGCCGTCTCCTGGCCAAGCTCTTCGGCGGCGAGTACGACGCGTTGACCGTCCTGAAGATGAAGGAGGTCATCGACCAGCTGGAGATGGCTGCCGACGCCTTCGAGCACGTGGCCAACACGATCGAGTCGATCGCGGTCAAGGAAAGCTAAGTGGATCTCACGCTCGCACTCGTCATCGGCGTGGTGGTCGTGGCGCTGGTGTTCGACTACACCAACGGCTTCCATGACGCCGCGAACGCGATCGCGACCTCGGTCTCGACGCGTGCGCTGACGCCGAGGGCCGCCCTGTTCATGGCCGCGGCGATGAACTTCCTGGGCGCCCACCTCGGTACGCAGGTGGCGGCGACCGTCGGCAAGGGCATCATCGACGCCCCCCAGGGGACCCACGGCCTGGTCATCGTGGGCTCCGGTCTCATCGGCGCGATCACCTGGAACATCATCACCTGGTACTTCGGTCTCCCCTCCTCCAGCAGTCACGCGCTGATCGGCGGCCTGGTCGGCTCCGCGCTGGCCTCGGCGAGCACCGTCCACTGGGACGGGGTCGTGGAGAAGGTCGTCATCCCGATGATCCTGTCTCCGGTGGTCGGCTTCAGCCTCGCCGGGCTCATCATGATCGCCATTCTATGGGCGTTCCGGCGTTCCCATCCCGCGAAGACCAGCCGGGGCTTCCGCCACGCGCAGACCGTCTCCGCGGCGGCCATGGCCCTGGGCCACGGGCTGCAGGACGCGCAGAAGACCATGGGTGTGATCTTCCTGGCGCTCGTGGTCGGCGGATACCAGAACGACGGAGACCCGATCCCGCAGTGGGTCATCCTCGCCGCCGCCACGGCCATCTCGCTCGGCACCTACGCGGGCGGCTGGCGGATCATGCGGACGCTCGGTCGCCGGATCATCGCGCTCGATCCTCCGCAGGGGTTCGCCGCGGAGAGCGCCGCGGCGACCGTGCTCTACACCGCGGCCATCGGCTTCGGCGCCCCCATCTCCACCACCCACACGATCACCAGCGCCATCATGGGTGTCGGCGCCACCAAGCGTCTGTCGGCCGTGCGCTGGGGCGTCGCGGGCAACATCGTGACCGCCTGGGTTCTCACGATCCCGGCCGCCGCGGTCGTCGCCGCGCTGTCCTATTTCGTGCTCCACTGGCTGATCGAGTAGCCGGGAGAAGCCCCCGGACGACCGGGGAATCGCCCAGGGGCCGAAAAGCCGCTCAGGAAACGGGAAACGCCGGCCGGGGATCACCCCGGCCGGCGTTCTCTCGTGTCGGGGAGGTCGCGCCGCGTTCCTTTCCGGACCGCGGCTCCTTCCCGGGCGCCGCTTATTTCTGATACATCACGTCGACGTCCCACCGGGTGAAGCCCAGTCCCTCGTAGAGGCGGATCGCCGCGGCGTTGCTCTCGTCGACGTACAGCATCACCTGGGCCAGGCCCCGGGAGCGCAGGTGGTTCAGGCCCGCCAGGGTGAGTGACCTGCCCAGCCCGCCGCCCTGCTCGGCGGGGTCGACGCCGACCACGTAGACCTCGCCGATCGGTTCGTGCGCGTGCTCGCCGTCACCGTGCACCTTGGTCCAGTGGAACCCCGCCAGCCGGTCGCCGTGCGCCCCGGCCGGAGCCGCCCCCGCCGCCTCCGCCGTACCGCCGGCCGTGCCGGGGCCGTCAGGTCGTACGGCGTCCGTGCCGGGGCGTACGGCGAGGAAGAAACCCGCCGGGTCGAACCACGGTTCCTGCTCGCGGCGCTTCAGGTCGTCGACGGTCCAGGCCCCCTGCTCGGGGTGACGGGCGAAGGCTCTGGCGTTGAGCGCCACCCAGGCCCCCTCGTCGGGGGTTCCGGGCTCGAACGTGCGCAGTCGTACGCCCTCGGGAAGCTTGTAGCCGGGAATCGCGGAGAACAGGGAGCGGCGCATCTGCCACAGGGATCTGACCTTCGTGAATCCCGTGGCCGCGGCGATGGCCTCGGCGCCCGGGTGCCCGCCGTGGGCCCACAGGCGCAGGCGCCCGCCGGTCTGGTCGAGTACGGCCTCCAGGAGCCGCCGCCCGTACCCGCGCCGCCGGAACGCCGGGTGGATCACCAGTTCGCCGCTCGGCCCCTCGACGGGGTCGGTCGGGTCCACGTGCGCGTAGCCGGCGAGGTCGTCCCCGTCGTACAGGAGCACGGCCCTGGCGCGCTCGTCGCCGCCGTAACGCAGGTGCAGCATGACATGTTCGTTGAGGGGTCTGACCCCGTCGGCCTCGGTGGCGGCCTCGACCACCGCGAGGACGTCGGACACCTGCTGTTCCCCGAGTCGTCCCCGGTGTTCCACGCGCACGTTCATGTTCTGGACTCTAGGCGGGGCCGCATTCCGGGTATTCACCGGGGACTGGCAAAAGGTGTCATTTACCTGCCGGGTGAATCGTTACCTCTCGGACATTCCATGCATAGACGCTCCCTTTAATGTCGTGGTCCATGATGTCTCGCTCCTTCCAGCGGCTCGCCATGGCAGGTGTCCTCGCCGGGGCCGGTTGCGTCCTCGCGATGGGACCTGCCGAGGCGGGTAACACACCCCCCAAGACGGTGCCGGTCCGGCTGCTCTCCCTCAACGACTTCCACGGCAACCTCGAACCGCCGACGGGCTCCTCCGGCCGCATGGTCGACGAGACCGGTGCCACCGTCGATGCGGGCGGCGCCGCCTACGCGGCCACCCACCTCAAGCAGATGTCGGACAAGAACACGCTGAAGGTCGCCCAGGGCGACCTGATCGGCGCCACCCCCCTGATCTCCGCGGCCTTCCACGATGAGCCGTCGGTGGAGTTCCTCGGCAAGGTCGGTGTCACCGCCTCGGCCGTGGGCAACCACGAGTTCGACGAGGGCTACGCCGAGCTGAGGCGAATCATGAACGGTGGCTGCCACCCGGTGGACGGCTGTTCGCCCGCCGGTGAGTGGAAGGGCGCCGACTACAGCTACCTGGGCGCGAACGTCATCTTCAAGCGGCCGACGCAGAGCGCGGAACGGCAGGCGCTGGACGCCCTGGGCGGGAAGAACACCACCGCGCTGCGCGATCTCCTGAAGGAGTACGGCATCCCCGCCCTGCCCCCGGTCGCGATCCGCTGGATGAACGGCGTGCCGATCGGTTTCATCGGCCTCGTCACCCAGACCACCCCCAACATCGTCACCGCCGAGGGCATCAAGGACCTGGAGTTCATCGACGAGGTGAAGGCCGCCAACGTCGCGTCCAAGCTGCTGAGGATCGTCGGTGTCAGGGCCCAGGTCGTGCTGGTGCACGAGGGCGACCAGGTCACCGCGGGCCAGTCGCCCGACGCCTGCAGCGCCCAGCCGGGCGCGGGCAACCGGATCGCCACGCAGGTCGACGCCGAGATCGACATGATCCTCAGTGGTCACTCGCACCAGGCCTACCTGTGCACCGTGACCGACCCCAAGGGCGGCACCCGCCTCTACAGCCAGGGCGGCTCGTTCGGCCGGGTGATCACCAAGGTCGACTTCCGGGTGGACGTCAAGACCCGTGACGTCGTCCGGTCCTCGGTTGTGGCCGACAACCAGGTCGTGACCCGGACCGTCACCCCCGACCCGGAGATCTCCGCGTTCGTCCAGACGTGGAAGGACCGCGTCGCGTCGGTGGCCAACAAGCCGATCGGCAAGATCACCGCGGACATCCCCAACACCGCGTCGGCCTCCGGCGAGTCGCCGCTGGGCAACCTCATCGCCGACGGGCAGCTCGTCGCGGCCAAGACCGGCGGCAACGCCCAGATCGCCCTGATGAACCCGGGCGGCGTGCGCACCGGCCTCACCTACGCGGGTTCGCCTGCGGGTGAGGGCGACGGTGTGGTGACGTACGGCGAGGCCTTCGCGGTGCAGCCGTTCAACAACCTCCTGCAGGTGGTCACGCTCACCGGGGCCCAGCTCAAGACCGTCCTGGAGCAGCAGTTCACCGGCGGGCCCAACAACCAGGCCTTCACCAAGATCCTGCAGCCGTCGTCGAACTTCACCTACACCTACAGCGCGAGCGCGCCGTGGGGGTCCAAGGTCTCCAACATGAAGATCGACGGTGTCGACGTGACCGACACCCAGACCATCAGGGTCGCCGCGAACAACTTCCTCGTCGGCGGCGGTGACGCGTTCCTCGCTTTCAGGGACGGCACCGACCTGTGGAGCGGGCCGCTCGACATCGACGCCTTCGCCGCTTACTTCGCGGCGAACCCGTCGATCACGCCCCCCGTCCCCAACCACATCACCGTCGTGCCGTAGGACGGCGCCGGCGTCGTCCCACGGGGCCGTAGGGCGCCCACACCACCGTCGCCCTGCGGCCCGCAGCTCGGCGGCTCTGTGCGAGACGGCTTCACGGCACGACGCGAAAGGCCCACCGGACGGTATCCGGTGGGCCTTTCGCAGGTGTTCGCGGCCGTGGGTCCTCGCGGCGTCCGGCGGGCCCGGGGGCGGTGGTCACCCGGGCAGCGGTCAGGTCGGAGGGGCGCGGAATCGGGGCCGGACCGGACGGGCGCGTGAACCCGGGTCGCGTGGACGCGGGATCCGGTCGTGTGGCGCGGAACCGGAGCCGGTTGGCGGGCCCGTCTCCGGGCGGGGCCGTGGGGGCTGGGGAAGGTCAGCGGCGGGCGGGCTCGCGGTCTTCGGAGCCCTCGCTGCCGCGCTCGGGCACGAAACGGTAGCCGACGTTGCGGACGGTGCCGATCAGCGCCTCGTACTCGGCGCCGAGCTTGGCGCGGAGGCGGCGGACGTGGACGTCGACGGTCCTGGTGCCGCCGAAGTAGTCGTACCCCCAGACCTCCTGGAGGAGCTGGGCGCGGGTGAAGACCCTGCCGGGGTGCTGCGCCAGGTACTTCAGGAGCTCGAACTCCTTGAAGGTCAGGTCCAGCGCACGGCCGCGCAGCCGTGCCGTGTAGGTGGCCTCGTCGATCGAGAGGTCGCCGTTGCGGATCTCGTCGGGCACCTCCTCTGCGGCGGACAGGTTCAGCTTGCCGACCGCCATCCGCAGCCGTGCCTCGACCTCGGCGGGGCCGGCGCTGTCGAGGATGACATCGTCGACGCCCCACTCGGCGGTCAGCCCGGCGAGCCCGCCCTCGGTGACGATCACCACGAGGGGGCAGGCGACACCGGTGGTGCGCAGCAGCCGGCACAGGCTCTTGGCCTGGACGAGCTCACGGCGCGCGTCCACCAGGATCGCGTCTGCGGGCGGGGCGTCGATCAGCGCGGATGCCTCCGCGGGCGCGACCCGAACCGAGTGCAGCAGCAGCCCCAGCGCCGGGAGGACCTCAGTGGAGGGCTCCAGGGCGTTGGTGAGCAGCAGGAGATTGCTCACGATGCCTCCTTCCCGCGTCATGTCGGCGATGGCCGTACAAACACGTAAGGACCCGGGGGCTACGTCGCCCAGGTCCCGTAGTAGGTGAGGATAACCCACAGGGATGAAGCGTCCAGCGGACGTCCACCTGGTGAACACTCGTTTCCCCGGTGGATTCGCCGTAATGGCATAGTAACCGTACGTGCACACAAGGAGCTGATCCACAGATGGCGACGGGCCTTATCCGCTACTGGGCGGCTGCCAAGGATGCGGCAGGCGTCGCAGAGGAGCCCTTCGAGGCGGCGACTCTTGCCGATTTGATGACGAAAATCACATTTGACCGCGAGGAGCTCGCCCGCGTGGTGCGCCGGTCGTCGTTCCTGGTGAACGGCGACCCGGTGGGCAGGCGCCCGCACGACAGCATCGTCCTCACGGACGGCGCGACGGTCGAGGTGCTTCCCCCCTTCGCGGGCGGGTGACGTCCGGCCGGGACCGGCCATGTGCCGGGCCGGGGTCGGCCACGCGTCCGGCCGGGTGCTATCGCTGGAACGCCGTTTCGGACAAGATTGCCAGGGGATGTGCCGCGCGTGGCTCCACCCCGGAGCCTGCCTGCGAACAGGGAGTCAGATGCGCAAGCTGATCGCTTTTCTGATCCTGCTTCTCGTTTTCGTCGTGATCCTGGACCGGGTCGCCGTCGCCGGAGTCCAGCGCGAGATCGCCACGCGCGCCACGGCCAAGTACGACCTCGACGCCCCGCCCGAGGTGACCATCGAGGGCATCCCGTTCCTGACCCAGGCGATCAACGGCCGCTACGAGGAGGTCAAGGTCGACGTGGGGCCGATGACCGTCGGCGGCGTCCGCCTGTCGAGCGTCGACTTCACGCTGTACGACCTCGTCGCCCCGCTGGAGGACCTGGTGCTCGACCCCCAGCGGCTCGACATGCGGGCCGGACGGGTGACCGGGGCGGTGGTGGTCCCGGTGGAGACGCTCAACCAGCGGGCGCCCCAGGGCATCAAGGTCGATGTCGACGGCGGCGGGCTCAACGTGAGCGGGGAGATCACCGTGCTGGGGCAGAAGGTGCCCGTGAAGGCGACCATGAAGGTCGAGATCGTCAGGGACGGGGTGCAGTTCGTTCCCGAGAAGGTGACGCTGGGCGGCGGCATCCCCGTGCCCCAGCCCGAGCGGTTCATCGCCTACCGCATCCCCATCAAGGGTCTGCCGTTCGACCTCAAGGTGACCGACGTGCGGCCCGTCGCCGGCGGCATCCGGATCTCCGGCGAGGCCGCGGACGTCCCGCTCCGAGGCTGACCTCCTCCCGTGTCTGAACCGCCCCGCCCTTCCGTACGTCGTGAGGATGTGAGCCAAGCCGGAACCGCAGACGAGCAGCTCGTCAGAGCGCTCTTCGACGAACACGGCGGGCCGCTCTACGGCTACGTCCTGCGGCTGACGGGGGATCCGGGAAGAGCGGAGGATGTCGTGCAGGAGACGCTGTTGCGGGCCTGGCGCCATCCGGACGCGTTCGCCGGCCGTTCCATCCGCGCGTGGCTGTTCACAGTGGCCCGTAACCTCGTCGTCGACCAGCACCGGGCGCGTAAGTCACGCCCCCCGGAGACGGGGGACGAGGCGCTCGCCGTGGTGCCCGCCGACGACGAGCTGGAGCGGGCCGTGGAATCGTGGGCCGTCGCCGAGGCGCTGGCCGCGCTGCGGCCGGAGCACCGTGAGGTGCTCGCGGAGGTCTACTACCAGGGGAAATCGGTCAAGGAGGCCGCCGAGGCGCTCGGTATCCCCGCTGGAACGGTGAAGTCGCGCACGTATTACGCCCTTCGGGCGCTCAAGCTGGCGCTGGAGGAGCGGGGGCTCGCGCCATGATGATGACCTGTGACGAAATGCGGATGTCGCTCGGCGTTTACGCGCTCGGCGCGCTGGACCCGGAGGAGCGCGTGCTCGTCGAGGCGCATCTCGCCGAGTGCGCCGGCTGCCGGGCCGAGGCGGAGGAGCTGAACGGGGTCGCCGCGTTCCTCGGCCGGGTGTCCGAGGACGACGTGGCCCAGGTGGCGAGCCCGCCCACGGCGGTGCTCGACCGGCTGCTCAGCGCCAAGGCCAGACGGCGGCGCCGGGTGACCCGCCTGATGCTCTCCCTGGCCGCCTCGGTCGCGCTGCTCGGGCTCGGCGGCGGCGTCGTGTGGACCGTCGCCACCCAGTCCCGGCAGGACACGGCCTCGACGGCGGCCGCACCGGAGTCGGCCGCGGGCCAGGGCGACCGGGAGGGCGACGCCGCCCTCGGGACGGAGGCCGCCCCGTCCAGGCTTCCCGACAGTTCCCGGGCGGCCAAGGAGCCCGGCGGTGACGCGCCGCTCATACTCGAAGCGCCGCCCGTGCGGGTCGAGGGCCGTGACGACACGGGCACGGTTCGCGCGACGGTGACCGCGTTCCCGGGGCAGGGGGCCACCACGGTCAAGGTCGTGCTCTCCGGCGTCGCCAAGGGCACGCGCTGCCGGCTGGACGTGATCGGGGCCGGCGGGTTCCGGGAGACGGCCGGGAACTGGATCGTGGACCGGGCCGCCTACGACAGGTCCGGCGCCTTCACCGGGACCACGACGATCCCGCCCGAGGGCATCACGTCCTTCGAGATCACCACCGCGGCCGGCCGGGTGCTGCTGACCGTCCCGGTCAGGTGAGACCGGCGTCGGGTGCGGACGCGGCGGGGCCGGGCGCCACGCGGGGCCCGTGTCCCGCCGCGCCGCCCGTACCGCCCGGGGAATGGCGCGGTGGGGACGTGTGTTGTCGTGGTCTGTGACCGGTTTGACGGTGCTGCTCGTCACGCTCGCCCTGGCCACGCTCGTGGGTGTGGCGTTACGGCGGCGCGACGGGGTGCCGCGCGAGGTGAGGGGTGACGTGGAACTGCTGACGTCCGGCGACCTCCACGCCGAGCTGGGAGAGCGTGCCACGCTCGTGCAGTTCTCCAGCGCCTTCTGCCAGCCGTGCCGGGCGACCCGGCGGGTCCTCGGCGAGGTGACGGCGATGGTGCCGGGGGTGGCGCACGTGGAGATCGACGCGGAGTCGCGGCTCGACCTCGTCCGGTCGCTGAACATCCTGCGGACCCCCACGGTCCTCGTCCTCGACGCGTCCGGGCGCGTGGTCAAGCGCGCTTCCGGCCAGCCCAGGAAGGCCGACGTGATCGGGGCCCTGGGACTGGCGGTGGGCGAGTGAACCGGGCACCCTATCGCCTCATGAGCGTTTCTGTCTCAGAAACTGGACAGGGATGTGACAGATGGCGGAACGCCGGGGTAATGTCGTCGGCATGAACTCCACGACAGAGCTGCTGACGAAGCGGCGCGCGGTCGACTTCTGCCGCGTGACCACGGCGCTCTGTCGCGCTTCCTAAGGGCGATCTCAAGCGGCCGCCGGGCCGCACCGATCTGCACACCCTTCAGGAGCATCACGCGATGCAAGCCGATCCCAGAGCTCTGCGCTTCGGCGCGGGCGTGACCACCGTCGTTCTCGCGATCGTCCTGGTCACCGGCAGCGTATGGCTGCTGGCCGCCCAGGTCGTGGTCTTCGCACTCGGAGTCTTCGGCGTCTCGCCGTACGGGATGATTTTCAAAGGGATAGTGAAGAGCCCTCCGAAGGAGCTGGAGGACGCCGCCCCGCCGCGTTTCGCGCAGGGGGTCGGCTTCACCTTCGCCCTGGTGGGCTTGGTCGGATACGTGACACAGACAACGCCGTTGGCCCTCGGCGCCATCGCGGCGGCGCTTTTCGCCGCCTTCCTCAACGCCGCGTTCGGTTTCTGTCTCGGCTGCGAGATGTACCTGATCGTTCGCCGTCTACTACCCGCCGCAAGATGATCCTGGAGGATCTGAAAGATGAGCCGCTCCGCCGTCCTGGTCGACGCCGACTGGGTCGAGGCCAACCTCGACACCCCCGGTGTCGTCCTCGTTGAAGTGGACGAGGACGCCAGTGCCTATGACAAGGGTCACATCCGTGGCGCCGTGAAGATCGACTGGAAGCAGGACCTGCAGGACCCGGTCCGCCGCGACTTCGTCGACCGCGAGGGTTTCCAGGCGCTGCTGTCCAGCCGCGGGATCGCCAACGACGACACGGTGGTCCTCTACGGTGGCAACAACAACTGGTTCGCCGCCTACGCCTACTGGTACTTCAAGCTCTACGGCCACGAGAACGTCAAGCTCCTCGACGGCGGCCGCAAGAAGTGGGAGCTCGACTCCCGCGAGCTGGTCAAGGACGTCCCCGAGCGTCCCGCCACCGACTACCAGGCCAAGGACCAGGACCTGTCCCTGCGCGCCTTCCGCGACGACGTCCTCGCCGCGATCGGCAAGCTGAACCTGGTCGACGTGCGCTCGCCCGACGAGTTCA
This sequence comes from Streptosporangium fragile, assembly GCF_039534445.1. Lineage (NCBI taxonomy): Bacteria > Bacillati > Actinomycetota > Actinomycetes > Streptosporangiales > Streptosporangiaceae > Streptosporangium > Streptosporangium fragile. The sequence continues at coordinate 47,710 of NZ_BAAAVI010000039.1, forward strand.
CCGGCAAGCTGGTCGCCCCCGCGCACCTTCCGCAGGAGCAGGCCCAGCGTGCCGGCCACGTGCCCACCGCCCGCAGCATCCCGTGGTCCAAGGCCGCAAACGACGACGGCACCTTCAAGTCCGACGAGGAACTGAAGAACCTCTACCAGTCCGCGGGTGTCGACTTCAGCAAGGACACCATCGCCTACTGCCGCATCGGGGAGCGCTCCGCGCACACGTGGTTCGTGCTGCACGAGCTCCTCGACCAGCCGAATGTCAAGAATTACGACGGATCGTGGACCGAGTACGGCTCGCTGGTGGGCGTGCCGATCGAACTGGGAGAGGCTCGATAATGACTCAGGGATGCGCTGCTCCGGAGCAGACCATTGCTCTTCCCGCCGGGATCGACCTGGCGAACCAGGCCGTCATCCAGGGCATCGTCACGGGCGCGGGCGCGGCCTACGCCCGGCTGCTCGACCACTCCGGTGAGTTCACCGGTGAGGTCGTGGTGTCCGAGGAGGGCGTCTTCCGTTTCTTCGCCGCCCCCGGTGACTGGACCGTCCGCATCATCGCGGGCGGCGGCGTCACCAAGGACATCCCGGCCCAGGCCCGGCTGGGCGAGGTCACCCAGCTCGCCGTGACCGTCTGACCCGGCTCGCCGAGCCGCGGTCGCCCGACCGTCTCACGAAGAGAACCGGCACCCGAAGAGGACCGGCCCTCCCCCTGGGGGAGAGCCGGTCCTTTTCCGTTCGTGCCCCGTTCGTGCCCCTTCCCGCTCGCCGCCCCCGGCCACGGGGCCGCCCGGGTCAGGAGACCCGGTTCTCGACGCGCCGGACGGCCTCGGTGTACGCGGGATCGGGGGACATGGCCGCGGCCAGACGGAGGTGGGGCAGCGCCTCCGCATGGCGGTTGGCGCGTTCGAGCGTCCTGCCGAGCAGGAACCGGGCGTAGTGGTCGCCCGGGGCGCGCTCCAGCAGCGATTCCAGCGCCTGCCGCGCCCGGCCGAGCTGGGCCGAGCCGAAGTAGGCGCGGGCCGCCAGCAGGCGGACGGACGGGTCGTCGCCGTGCTCGGCCAGCAGCGGCTCCAGGGTTCGCAGGGCGCCCAGGGGATCACGGGCGTCCAGCAGCGACTCGGCCTGCCGCAGCAGCCTGACCTCGTCCGGGAGTTCGCGCTGCGGGGCGGCGTTCCGTACCAGGTCCGCGAGGACGTCGGGCGGCTGCGCCCCGGCGACGGCCGTGTCGCCCACCACGAAGGTCGGCGAGGTGGCCACCCCGGCGGCCTTGCCGCGCAGGAGCTGGGAGCGCACCTCGGCCGCGCCCTCGCCGCGGTCGAGCGCCTCGGCCATGCCGTCCAGGCCCGCCTCGGCGGCGAGCGCCGCCAGCGTCACGCGGTCGCCGATGTCGGCGGCCTCGACGAAGTGGGCGCGCAGGATCCGCTCGACGACCGCGTCCTGCAGTGCCGCGCCGCCGCGCTCGTACGCGAGGGCGACCACCCGGTGGGCGTCGAAGGTGTTCGCCCGCCAGGCCGGGCCCCAGCCCGGCCCGCCGGCACCTGCGGAGCCCTGAGCCTCCGGCCCGGCGGAGCCCCGGTCGCCCGATCCCGCGGATTCCCGGACGTCCAGCCCGGCGAGCCCTCGCGCGTCCGGCCTGCCGAGGCCCCGCACGGTGGATTCGGCCGGGCCCTGTGCGGCGGGCTCGGCCGGGCCCTGCGCGACCAGGCCGGCCGGGCCCCGGGCGGCGAGTTCGGCGAGGCCCCGGGCGTCCAGTTCGCCGGAGTCGTCCCAGAGGCGGGTCAGCGGATCCTCCCCGAGCGTCCGGGTGCCGCCCGCCCCGACGCTCTCCCCGAGCGTCCAGGTGCCGCCCGCCCCGATGCCCTCCTCGGTGGCGATGCGCGCCACGCGGGCGCGGTTCTCCGCCGGGGTCAGATCGGGGGCGCAGGCCCGCAGGGCGCCCTCGGCGACCGGGTCGCGCAGCGCCTCCTCCAGCGGCTCGGACGGCGTCGGGGCCATCGGGTCGATGACGTACGGCCGCCAGACGATCTCCACATCCTCGCCGAAGCCGGCCTTCTCCATGCGCCGCTTGCCGATGTAGGCCCACGCGCAGACCAGATCGGCCCAGACTTCCATACGCTTCATGGCCGGTGTAACAAAAGACGGGTGTCGTTTATTCAACAGGTGTCGTTTAATCTTGGGAGGTGCCAGAAGACGATCCCCGAGTCCGCAGGACCCGTTCCCGGCTCCGTTCCGCCGTCCTGGAGCTGGCCGAGGTCCGCGACCCCGACTCGATCACCGTCGCCGAGATCGCCCAGCGGGCGGAGGTGAACCGGGCCACGGTCTACGTCCACTACCGCGACCGCGACGACCTCGTGCTGGACGCGATGGAAACGGCGGTCGGCGAGCTGGCCGCCGACGCCGCCCGCTGCCCCTACCGTGAGCCCGGCCCGGCGCCCGCGGCGCTGGTCGCCCTGTTCGAGCACGTCGGCGCGCGTGCCCCGCTCTACCGGCGGATGCTCGGCCCCTACGGCAGCGCCCGCTTCTGCGCCCGCCTCCGCGAGGCCCTCGTCGCCGGGCTGCGGACCCCCTTCGCGGCCGGCTCCCGCCCCCCGGGTCACGACGACGTGCCGCCGGAGATCCACGCCCACCACGTGGCGGGCGCACTGATCGGGATCATCACGTACTGGCTGGGGGAGCACCCGCCCCGCCCCGCCGCGGAGATCGCCGCGACGGCCTGGAACCTGATCGGCTCGGGCCGGTAAGCGGGGGGAACCCCGGGAACTCCGCCGCGGGTCCCCGACTCGGCCGGCTCACGCCTTCTACGGTGCCGGCGCGCCGTTCGCCTTCGCCGAGGCGCGAACGGAGTGGCCGGACCACCGGGCCGTCGTGGCGACGGTCGCGGTCCCGTCGCCTTTGCCGGTGACCTCGAATTCGATTTCCGCGAAGTGCTTGGGCGGGCCGCCGTACACGTCGGGGACGGTCACGGTACGGTACCGGACGAACGCGGTGGAGAACCGGCCCTGGTCCGGGGCGGCGCCGGGGCCGGGCTGCGGGGGAGGCCGGTCGGGAGCCTCGCCGAACCCGCCGGGGGCGGCGGTGATCCCCAGGCCGGTGACGACGACCGAGACGGCGAGCGGGACCACGACCGGGCGCCGTCGCCTCGCAGGGCCACCGGAGGGGGGAGTCGCGGCAACGGATGGTGATCGCCGACCTTCGCCTCACCTGACTCATTCACCCCTTAAGTAGTGGTAAAGATGGGGAAAATGCAGTGGATTGGCGGGAACGCTGCCCGAATAGGATGTCCAACTCTTACGCTGTCTCCGAGGCGGACGAGAGCCCGATGGCGGAGGTTCCGTGGCGGACGTGCATCCTGAGCATGCGCAGCTCCAGGCGGACCGGATCTACCTGGGCTGGCAGTACGCTCTGCTGCACCCTGATCCGGGTCTGCCGCCCAAGCGCCCCTCCCCCGTCGAGCACCCCGCCGAACCGGTCGATCCCGAGTGGGTGCGCCGCGAGCGCCTCAACGAGGACCTGCTGAACCGCCCGGTCAAGATCTTCCGTACGTTCATGGCGGTGCTCGCCGCGCTGATCCTCGTCCTCGGTGTCACCGGGCTGCTGAGCTGGTCGTTCGCCCTGGTCGGGCTGGTCGCCGCCGGGGGCGTCGCGGCGTTCTGCAGCTACGCGGTCCACCAGGGCGACCGGGCGGTCCGTCACCGGATCAGGGAGCGTGAGGAGGCCGCCCGGCGCCTGCGCGAGGAGCGTGAGAGGGAGCTGTTCCACGCCCAGGAGGAGCACGCCGCCCGCTACCGGGAGTGGGCGGAGAAGAAGGAGCGCTTCGACCGCCAGCTGACCTGGTACGCGGTGGCCGTGCCCGACGAGATCGACCGGATCGACGTGGCCGGTGGCACCCTGCCCGGCTGGTCGGCGCTGATCACCCTGCTCGGCGCGACCCGGCTCTACAGCGGCGGTCACCTGACGGTGCTCGACCTCTCCGAGGGCGCGGTCGCCAAGGACCTGATCGAGCTGGCCCGCCGGGGCGGCGACGACCCGCTGGTCTGGGTGCTCCCGGTCGACCTGCCCCGCCTCGACCTGGGCGCCACGCTGGCTCCCGAGGCCTTCGCCGACGTCCTCGCCCACGTGGTGAGCGTCAGCGAGGAGCACCGCACGACCAGGGATCTCTCGTTCGACAACGCGATCCTGGAGCGGGTCCTGGAGGTTCTCGGCGAGAACGCCACGATCAACCAGGTCACCGCCGCGCTGCGGGCCCTGGCCCAGGTCGGAGACCCCCGCGAGGACCTCAGGCTCGGCCTGATCACCGCCACCCAGCTGGAGCGGATCGGCACCCTGTTCGGCCGCGGCGTCAGCGACCGGGTGGTGATCGAGCGCGCGTGGGCGCTGGAGTCGCAGCTGCGCAAGCTGGAGACCCTCGGCTCGGAGGCGGTCCGGCTGCCGCCCGCGCGCTTGCGGGTTGTGTCGATGGACCGGCAGGCCGGCGTGTTCGGCAACCGTGTTCTCGGCACGTACGTGGCCACCGCGCTCACCCACATCCTGCGCCAGTCGCCCGCCTCCGAGCGGCCCTGGTACCACACGATCATCGTCGCGGGCGCGGACAAGCTCCGCGGCGACGTGCTCGACCGGTTGATGGACGCCTGCGAGACGTCCAGGACCGGGCTGGTGCTCACCTACCGCTCGCTCACCCCCACCGTGCGGGAGCGGCTCGGCCGGGGCCACGCGGCGGTGGCGTTCATGCGGCTGGGCAACGCCGAGGACGCCCGGGTCGCCAGCGAGCACGTCGGCACCGAACACCGGCTGGAACTGGCCCAGCTCACCGAGACGATCAGCGCGGCCGGGGCCGGCGTCGACGGCGGTTACGTCTCCACGGTCGGCCACGCCGAGGAGGGCGACGACGAGCGCGACGTGGGCCGCGCGGACCTGAAGGAGGACATCACCGAGTCCACCGAGTGGGGCCGCCGCGCGAGCAAGGCGATGGGCGAGACCGAGCGCGTGTTGCACCGCTCCAGGGAGTTCCTCGTCGAGCCGCACCAGCTCCAGCAGCTCCCCACCACCTCGGTGATCGTCACCGACGCCACCGCGGAGGGCCGCCGGGTCCGCCTCGCCGACGCCAACCCGGCCATACTGACCTTCCCCAAGACGACCTTGGGGGAGTTCGACGAGATCAGGGATGCCGTGCTGGACCGCGTCCAGGAGAAGGCGGAGCCCCACGAGCCGAGCCCGTTCGAGGAGGCGCCGCCCAACCTCGGCCCGCCTCCGGCCCGGCTCGACTGGCGTCGGCGCCAGTGACGGCCATGCGCGTCGCGTCGGCCGTGTCCGCCGTGTCTGCGGTGCCTGCCGGGCTCGCCGGACCCGCCGTACTCACCGCGCCTCTCAGGCTTGCCGGAGCCGCCGTACTCACCGTGCCCGTCGGGCTTGCCCCGCCGCCCGGCCCGGCGGTGCCGGGGCCGGGTGCGCGGACCGCGCCGGGGAAGACCGTGCCGGGGCCGGGTGCGCCGGCCGGGGCGGGGAAGACCGTTCCGGGGGCCACGCCGGCGCGGGCGCCAACGGAGTGTCCGTTTGTCGTAAGGGGATGGTCAATGCGGATGTGCGATCCCCTGGGCAGGTTCGACCGTGGTCGCGGGGGTGACCCACCCCCGATTCCCCGTCGGCCGGTACGGCTGAGCGATCCGTGAAGCGTCAACCCTCCGGCCTGGAGCCGGGTCCCCCGGGTGGAGACCAAATGCAGCCAAGTGTGTCCCGTCCGCCCCATACTCTGACCGGTCCCTGGTACAGGATCCAGGCGATCACGGCACCCTCGCGCAGCTCATCCGCCGAGTGGGACTTCGTCACGGTCCTGCCCGCCGTGCTCTCCGCGGCGCAGCGCAAGCGGCCCTTCGTGGCGGGCTGGCTCTCGCGAGGCTCCGGCGCCCCGCTGGAGCTGATCACCAACGCGGGGCCGCTGACCCCGCCGCGCCCGCCGCGCCGGGCCGCCACCGAGACCGACCACGGCCCCGGCGGTCCCGAGCCGCTGCTGTTCCCGGCCGGCGCCCGGGGTGTCCGGATCGGCGACGAATGGCTGCGCGACCTGTCGGATCTCGCCTGGACCGTCTGCCCGGGGCGGCAGGCTCCGCCGCTCGGCGGTCGCCGCGAGCCGGACGCCGACGGGGTCAGACGGCCCACACTCTTCGAGTCGACGCTGGTCACCCTCATGTCCCGGCCGTTCGCCTGGCTGGTGGTGGCCGAGCAGACCGACCTGCTGGACGCCGAGGTCGCGCACCTGCGGACCCAGCTCAACGTGCTCCGGCAGTACGGTGACGCCTCCGAGCGCTCCCGCTACGACGCCGAGCGGGCCGAACGGCGCATGCAGGAGCTGGACGCCTTCCGGGAGGCCGGGCTCTGGAACGTCCGGGTGCTGGCCGGAGCCGCCGGGCCCGAGGAGCTGCGCCAGATCGCCCCGGTGCTGGTCGGCTCCGCGGAGATGAGCCACCACCCCTACCGCCTGCGCAGCGCGCTGTCAGGTCCCGTCTACGGCTTCGCCGAGGCCCTGACGATGACCCTGCAGGACCCGGTGGACGGCACCGCCGCCCCGTTCGCGGCCACCGCCGGAGCTCTCGCCGCGCTCGCCGGGCTGCCGCACCGGGAGGTGCCGGGGGTCCGGGTGCTCGACGCGGGCTTCTTCGACGTGACCAGCGAAGCCGACACCGTTCCCGGTGCGCTGACCGTCGAGCTCGGGTCGATCCTCGACGGGCAGGACCGGCCCGTCGGCTCGTTCAAGGTCCCGCTCGCCACCCTCAACCGGCACGCGTTCGTCACCGGCGCCACCGGCTCCGGCAAGTCGCAGACCGTCAGGCACCTGCTGGAGCAGCTCACCGGCGCGGGCATCCCCTGGCTGGCCATCGAGCCCGCCAAGTCCGAGTACGCCGCGATGGGCGGCCGGATCGAGCACCTGGCCCCGGTCACCGTGATCAACCCGTCGGCGCCGGAGAGCGTGCCGTTCAGCGTCAACCCACTGGCCCCGGAGCCCGGTTACCCGGTGCAGGCGCACATCGACATGGTGCGGGCGCTCTTCATGGCGGCCTTCGACGCCGAGGAGCCGTTTCCGCAGATCATGTCGCTCGCCCTGCAGCGGGTCTACGAGGCCAACGGCTGGGACGTGGTGACCGGCTGGGCGGCCCCCGGGGCGGCCGTGCGGCCCGCCGTGCCGACGCTCGAACAGCTCCAGCAGCACGCGATGGACGTGATCAAGGAGATCGGCTACGGCCGGGAGGTCCAGGCCGATGTGGAGGGCTTCATCTCGCTGCGGCTGCGGTCGCTGCGGGTCGGCTCCGCGGGCCGGTTCTTCGAGGGCGGCCACCCCGCCGACATCGGCGACCTGCTCCAGCGCAACGTGGTGCTCGCGATCGAGGACGTCGCCAACGACGAGGACAAGGCGTTCCTGATGGGCACGCTGATCATCCGGATCGTGGAGCACCTGCGGATGCGCGCCAGGAAGGAGCGGAGCAGCGGGCTCCGGCACGTCATCGTGATCGAGGAGGCGCACCGGCTGCTCCGCGACCGCGGCGCCGGGCGGGCCAGCACGCACGCCGTCGAGCTCCTGGCGGGCATGCTCGCGGAGATCCGCGCGTACGGCGAGGGCATCGTGGTGGCCGAGCAGATCCCCACGAAGCTCGTCTCCGACGTCGTGAAGAACACCGCCCTGAAGGTCGTGCACCGCCTCCCCGCCGAGGACGACCGCCAGCTCGTCGGGGCGGCGACCAACCTGAGCGAGGAGCAGTCGCGGCAGGTCGTCTCGCTGCCGCCGGGCGTCGCCGCGGTCTTCGCCGACGGCATGGACCGGCCGCTGCGGATCCAGGTGCCGCTGGGTGAGGAGCGGGAGCGGCTGGTCCCCGGCCACATGCCGCCCATCTGCGGCCGCCGCTCGGCCGCGTGCGGGAACGAGTGCCGCAGCGGCAGGGCGTGCACGCTGGTCGAGCTCCGCGAGGCGGACCTGCTCGCCGCGGCGCCCGAGTGGGCCTGGATGCGCATCTGGACCGACACGCTGGTGCTCGCGTTCTGCACCAACCGGCCCGTGCCCGGGGTGCCCAGGGCGCTCGCCGACCTGTGGGCGGAGCTCCCGCTGCGCCGGCGCGAGTGCCTGCTGGCCACGGCGGTCGAGCGGAGTGTGGGCCGCCGCGCGTGGGCACTGCGGACCCTCAGCGACCCGGCCAAGCTGACCGAGCAGGTCGCCAAGACCGCGACCCGCCTGCTCGGCCCCGACCGCGACCCCGGCGAGCGGCCGGGGCCCGCCTGGGTCATCCCGCAGGTGCGGTGGCTGCACGAGGTGGACCGGCTCTTCCCGCACGGCCAGCCCGCGCCCAACCCGCGCAGCCCGGCGCCGGTCATGGAGTACGCCCTGTTCAGCCGCTCTCCGGCAGGAGGCACGGAGCTGCTCGGCCACAGGGCCAAGGCCCTGCGCCACCACCCGCTGTCCATGGAGGTCGAGCGGAACCGGGAGCTGGCCTGGCGGGTGATCCTCGGCGACGACGAGCGCGAGGACGTGGAGCGTGACATCCTCACCGTCACGATCGGCGTCGACCCCGCGGAGCGGCCCCGATACGTGGCCCAGATGATGGGGGCGGGGTGGCTGGAGACCGTGCTGTCGTGGCCGCACCGGTTCGTGCTGCCGTTCGACGCCGGCTCGTCGGAATCCGCGGAGCTGGCCTTCGCCGAGCAGTGAGGCCGCCGGCCGTGAGACACCCGTACCCCGACGTACCGGTGGCCGGTGGTCCGGTCCGCGCGGCCCGCGGGGTCCGTGCGTCCGGCGGTATGGGTGGGCCGCGGGGCTCGTGGGGGCCGTGCGGACGGCTGGTGGCGCCCGCGTCGCTCACCGTCGCGGGCGGGCCGGTGTGACGCGTCACAGAGGGCTGAGCGCCGTCAACCACGGCTAGGATCTGCGGCATGAACGATTCGGTGTCTCCCGCCCCGCCGGCGGGCCGCGCGGCCATCGGGTCGTCCTGCGACGGGTCGTTAGGCGAGGAGACGGCATGACTCAGCTTCCGCTGCGGGCGCAGCTCGCGACCGCTCTCGGCCGGACGGCCGCGACCCTGTCCCGGGTGACAGGCCGCGGCGACGGGTCGGTGATCGGAGGCCGGATCAGCCTGGTCCTGGAGCCCGACCTGCTCCGCCAGCTCGCGCACGATCGCAAGCTGGCCCTGGTGAGCGCCACCAACGGCAAGACCACCACGACCCGCCTGATCACCTCCGCCCTGCAGGAGCTCGGCGACGTGGCCACCAACGCCTTCGGCGCCAACATGCCCGCCGGGCACGTCTCGGCGCTGTCGTCGGCGAAGAACGCCCCGTACGGTGTCCTGGAGGTCGACGAGAAGTACCTGCCCGAGGTGATCGACACCACCGGTGCCGGGGTCGTCGTCCTGATGAACCTCAGCCGCGACCAGATGGACCGGGCGGGCGAGATCTGGCTGCTCGCGCAGAAGTGGCGGCGGGCGCTCGCGGGGAAGAACACCCACGTGATCGCCAACGCGGACGACCCCCTGGTGACCTGGGGTGCCTCCACCGCGGCCTCGGTGACCTGGGTCTCCGCCGGGCAGCCGTGGAAGGAAGACTCCTGGTGCTGCCCCGAGTGCGGCGGCCCGATCGACCGCAGGGGCATGGACTACGTCCCGCCGGGCACCGCCGGCTCGGGCATGGTCCTCAGCCCGGTGGACGACGACTGGGCCTGCCGCGAGTGCACCTTCCGGCGGCCGCGGCCGTCCTGGGCGCTCGATGACGACGCGGTGATCGACCCGCGCGGGCAGCGCTGGGTGCTGGACATCCAGCTTCCCGGGCGGGCCAACCGGGCCAACGCGGTGATCGCGCTGGCCACCGCCGAGGCGTTCGGCCTGCCGATCGAGCGGGCGCTGCCCCGGTTGCGCCAGGTCAAGTCGGTCGCCGGCCGCTACACCACGGTCGAGCGCGACGGCCGGCACGCCCGCCTCCTGCTGGCCAAGAACCCGGCCGGCTGGCTTGAGGCCTTCGACGTGCTCGACCCCTCGCTGCCGGTGATCCTCTCGGTCAACGCCCAGGGGCCCGACGGCCGCGACACCTCCTGGCTCTGGGACGTCGACTACCGCGTGTTGCGCGGCAGGCCGGTCTACGTGGCCGGGGAGCGCAAGCTGGACCTCGCGCTCCGGCTCGACGTGGCCGGTGTGCCGTTCCAGCTGGCCGACTCCTTCGCCCAGGCGCTCGCCGCCCAGCGGCCCGGCAAGGTCGATGTGATCGCCAACTACACCGCCTTCCAGCAGATTCGATCGGAGTTCGGCCGTGCAGTCTGACAGCGCCCTGCGCCTTGTCTGGATCTACCCGGACCTGTTGAGCACCTACGGCGACCAGGGCAACGTCCTCGTCCTGGAGCAGCGCGCCCAGCGTCGCGGCATCCCGGTCCAGACCGTTCACGTGCGCTCGGCCGACCCGGTGCCGGAAGGCGGCGACATCTACCTGATCGGTGGGGGCGAGGACCGGCCGCAGATCCTGGCGTCCGAGCGGCTCCGGCGCGACGGTGGCCTGCACCGGGCGATCGCGCGGGGTGCCGCCCTGCTGGCCGTCTGCGCGGGGTACCAGATCATGGGCACCACGTTCGGCGGCGAGGAGGGGCAGCCGGTCGACGGCATCGGGCTGCTCGACATCTCCAGCGGGCGCGGCCAGGGCCGGGCCGTGGGCGAGCTCGTCGGCGAGGCGGACCCGGCGCTCGGCATCGCGACGCTGACCGGCTTCGAGAACCACATGGGCGTCACCAGGCTGGGCTCCGGCGTCAGGCCGCTGGCGCGTACGACGGTCGGCACCGGCAACGGCGACGGCACCGAGGGCTGCTACGCCGGAAAGATCATCGGTACCTACCTGCACGGGCCCGCGCTCGCCCGCAACCCCGGCCTCGCCGACCTGCTGCTCACCTGGGCGATCGGCGCCCAGCTGCCGCCCATCGACGACACCTGGTTCGAGCGGCTCCGCCAGGAGCGTCTGCAGGCCGTACTGCCCCGCTGACGCGCGGTCCCGTCCCGCTGACGGACCGTGCCGGCCCGTCGGCGTGCGGTGCCGATCCGGTGGCGGGGCGGGGTGTCAGTAGACGAGGGCCTGGACGCCCTGGGCGGTGACCTCCTCGACGAACGTGGGGGCGCCCGCGATGCGGATGCCCTCGATCACGTCGTCCACCGTGATGTCCCGCCGGGCCGCGCACTGCGTGCACAGCGTGACCCGGCCGCCGGCGAGGACCGCGTCGAGCAGATCGCCGAGCTGGGCCGCGTGCGGCAGGCTGAACTCCTTCGCCCGCCCGGGGAGGGCGAACCACGCCGACTCGCCCGTCAGCCAGAGCGACACGGGAACCCCGCTCGCCAGCGCCGCCGCGGCCACCGTGAACGCCTGGTTGCAGCGCTCGGGGGAGTCTTCGCCCGCGGTCACCTTGATCACCAGAGATCGTGCCATGCTCGCAGCCTATGCCGCTCCGCGTCACGGGCGCGAACCATACCAGGACGGCTCTAGGCTCGGATTCATGGACGTTCCCGAACTGCATCCCGATCTTGAGCCGATCGCCTTCCTGCTGGGCAGGTGGGAGGGGGCCGGAGTCGGGGGATACCCCACGATCGAGAGTTTCAACTTCGGCCAGGAGATCGTCTTCGGTCACAACGGCAAGCCGTTCCTGACCTACACCAGCCGGACCTGGCTGCTCGACGAGGCGGGCAACACGGTCCGGCCGCTGGCCACCGAGACCGGTTTCTGGCGCCAGCTCCCGGACCGCCAGTTGGAGGTGTGCCTGTCCCATCCGACCGGCATCGTGGAGGTCTATCTCGGCGAGGTGGTCTTCCACAAGATCGAGCTCCGCACCGACCTGGTCGCCCGCACCGCCACCGCCAAGGACTACAGCGCGGGCCACCGCCTGTACGGCCTGGTCAACGGCAACCTGATGTGGGCCTACGACATGGCGGCCATGGGGCAGCCGCTCCAGTCGCACATCTCGGCCGAGCTCAAGAAAGTGGGGGACGCGGTGCCCGAGTAGGGGCCGGGGACGGCGGGCGGTGAGAGCCCGGACGGGGGCCGTCGCGGGAGGGAGGACGGCTGGATACCCTCTGCAGGGTGAGCACTCCCTTCACCCCCGATGTGGTCGAGGCCATCAAGCGTCACATGAACGACGACCACAGTGACGACGCGCTGCTGATCTGCAAGGGCCTCGGCGGCCAGCCGGAGGCGACCAGCGCCACGACGGCCGGCGTCGACGCCGAGGCGATCGAATTCGTCGCCGTGGTCGGCGGGAAGGACGTCACGGTCCGGGTCCCGTGGAGCACCACGCTGACCGAGCGCTCCCAGGTCCGTACGGAGGTCGTGCGCCTCTACCGGGACGCCTGCGCCGCCCTGGGCGTCCCCGCCCGCGGTGAGCACTGACCGTCCGGTCCCGTCCCGGTCGCCGGCCTCCGGTCCCGGAGCGGGCCGCCTGGCCCCGGAGCGGACCGCCCGGTCCCGGTTCCGGGTCAGCCGGGGTCGGCCGCGGGGTGGTCGGCGCGGGTGAGGTCGAGCCCGGCGGCGTTCGTACGGCGCGCGGCCCACAGGCCCAGGGCGACCAGGGCGGCCACCTCGGTCGCGGCCAGGCCCCGCTCCACCAGGCCGAGGGGCATCACCTGCCACCAGGCCAGGCCGCTGTTCTCGGCGAGCACGATGCCCCCGGCGATCCCGGCGACCCAGAGCAGCGATCCCAGCCCCAGCCAGGCGGCGACCCGGGCGGGCGTCCGCCACTCCGGGTGCCGCAGCCAGGGCCTGGAGATGATCAACGCCGCCAGCGGGAGGCTGAGGAAGGCCACCAGGCTGCCCACCCGGTGGATGCTCCCGTTGAGGCTCGGCCCCACCGACCAGTCGTGTTTGGGAAACCAGCCCGTCACGGCCAGTCCGGCGCTCCAGGCCAGCAGGGCCAGGATGCCGACGGACCAGGCCGTGGCCAGCTTCCCGCGGACAAGCGACACCCCGATCGCGACCGACCCGGCGGCCAGCAGGATCACGCCGAGCGTGAAGATCCAGCCGTGCTCGCCCAGACCGTGTTCGCTGATCGTCCGGCGGAACGGGTCGACCTCCGCCAGACGGGCCACGTCCAGGCCGGTGATGACGGTCACTCCCGCTCCCACGGCCCCGAGCCCCGCCCGCGCGGCTTCCCGCATCGTCGCCCCCTCACGTTCGCTCCCGGCGGGAGATTTCGCCTGAGGTCTCCTTCAACGGGTGATCTGGACCTTGGATTCCCTGATCACCTCGGACAGGGGGTGACGGGAGATACCGAGGAGTCAATTGATGACGGTCAGGTCAAGGTCGAGACCGGGCGCGCCGTTCATGGAAAGCTCCCAAATACCAAAATTTGCGGAAATAAGGAGGCGCGGTGAAACCACGGGCTTTGGTACTGGCGCCGATGCGGGGACCGGAGTGGGACCGCTTACGGGAGCTGATCGACGTCCACTACGACCCGGCCGAGCACCGCCCCCATCCCCCGGAGCACCTGGCCCGGCGCCTCTCGGACGTCGGGGCGCGCATCCTCATCACCGAGTCCGACGAGGTCGAGGGGCCGGTCCTGGATCTGCCCCTGCTCGTGGTCGGCTGTGCCCGCGGGGACGCGGGGAACGTCGACCTGCGCGCCGCCACGGAACGGGGCATCCCCGTCGTCTGCGCCCCGGGACGCGACGCCGACGCGATCGCCGAGCTCACCCTGGCCCTGATCCTCGCGGTCAACCGCCGGGTGGTGGTCGGCGACCGGGAGATCCGGCAGGGCATGATCCCCTACCAGCGGCATCGTGCCTGGGAACTGGCGGGCAGGACCGTGTGCCTGGTCGGCCACGGGCCGGTCGGCCGCGCGGTGGCCTGGCGGATGCGGGGGCTGGGCACGCGTGTCATGGGGTACGACCCCGAGGCCGCGGACAACCGGTACGGGCTCGACGTGTTGCTGGCCCAGGCGGATGTCGTCTCCCTGCACGCCCCCGCCTCGGCGGGCCCGCTGATCGGCGCGGCGGAGTTCGCCGCGATGAAACCCGGAGCGATCTTCGTCAACACCGCGAACGCGGCCCTGCACGACATGGACGCCCTCGTCGGGGCGCTGAAGACGGGACATCTGGGCGGTGCGGCGCTCGACCGGTTCGACGGGGAGTGGCTCAGCCCGGCCCACCCGCTCGTCGGGATGGACAACGTGGTGCTGACCCCGAACCTGGGCGCCGGCACCTACGACACCGAGGTCAACCACACCCGGATGATCTGCGAGGACATCGTGCGGATCCTCGGCGGCGAACGCCCTCTGCACTGCGTGAACCCGGACTTCCAACGCTGAGGGATGCCCGGACGGGGAAGAACCCCGGGCCACTTCCTCCCGCTCGGCAGAAGGGCCGGATTGGACTAAAGACGGGGAGAGCCCGCCTTCCGGCAGCCCGGGGTTCCGGTGATTGTCGTGGATTCGCCGAACGTCGCGAGACGCCCGGACAGAGTCCGGAGTCGCGGCGTCCTAGCGGACAGCCACCTCGCTAGCCCAACTATGATCAACCATTGTTCGGACCACCTCCTTTCAGCGTGATCCACACGTTATGCGATGGGATTCGGCCGGGCAAACGAATATCGAACGCGTTCGTTTCCGTAGATCGCGCCAGGTCCCGGGAGCGCGGGGCGGAAATCCCGTCGCGGCGGGCGGGACGGCAAACGTACCGGGCTCGGATTCTCTTAGACTCTGGGCATGACCGAGACGTCGTGGCATGAGCAACTGCGAGCGCGGGGTTACCGGGTCACCCCGCAGCGCCAGCTGGTGCTTGAGGCGGTCAAAGACTGTGAGCACGCCACCCCCGAGGAGATCTGCAACCGGGTGCGGCAGACCGCTCGCGGGGTCAACATCTCGACCGTCTACCGGACCCTCGAACTCCTCGAAGAGCTCGGCATGGTCACCCACAGCCATCTCGGGCACGGCGCGCCCACCTACCACCTGGCCTCCGAGGCCGACCACGTGCACCTGGTCTGCCGCGGCTGCGGTGAGATCAGCGAGGTCAGCCAGGAGCTGGTCGACAACTTCGTCAAGGACCTCGACCGGTCGATCGGGTTCGCCACCGACGTGCACCACCTGACCGTCTTCGGCCGCTGCCGCAACTGCCGTTGAGCCACCGCCGCCGGACCGCGGGGTGACCGGTGCCGAGCCGTCGTGGTGACCGCCGTCGAGCCACCGCCGTCGTCACCGGCCGGGCCTCGTAGGCTGGGACCATGCGAAGCCCTCTGCTGGACACTCCCGGCGCGGTCGCGGCCGACACCCCCGACGCCGACGTCGCCGGACACTACGGCGATCCGTTCGCCGAGCAGCGCGCGCTGCTCGCCGGAGAGGCGATGGTCGACCGGAGCAACCGCGAGGTCGTCCGGATCTCCGGACCCGACCGCCTGAGCTGGCTCAACAGCCTGAGCTCGCAGAAGCTCGACGACGTGAAACCCGGCGTGCCGGCCCAGACACTCCTGCTGGACGCCCAGGGCAGGGTGGAACACCACCTGGTGCTCGTCGACGACGGCGAGGCCGTGTGGGCGCACGTGGAGCCGGGTACGGGCGCGGAGCTGACCGCCTTCCTCGACAAGATGCGGTTCATGCTCCGGGTCGAGGTCGCCGACGTGACCGCCGACTACGCGGTGGTCTCCGTGACCGGCGCGGCGCGGCCGACGCTGCCCGAGGGCGCCATCGCCGTCGGCGACGACGTGCTGCTCCCGCGTGAGCTGCTGCCCGGCCGGCTCGGGCTGAAGCTCGCCGGGCTCTGGGCGTACGAGGCGCTGAGGATCGAGGAGCACCGGCCCCGGCTGGGCTTCGAGACCGACCACAAGACGATCCCGCACGAGGTCGGCTGGATCGGCACGGCCGTCCACCTCAGCAAGGGCTGCTACAAGGGTCAGGAGACCGTGGCCCGCGTGCACAACCTGGGACACCCACCGCGCCGCCTGGTCTTCCTCCACCTGGACGGCAGCGCCGACACCCTGCCCAAGCACGGTACGCCCGTGTTCCACGACGGCGTCGAGGTCGGCTTCGTCGGCAGCTCCGCGCGCCACCACGAGCTCGGCCCGATCGCGCTGGCCGTGGTCAAGCGGACCGTGCCGGTCGACGCCACGCTCCAGGCGGCCGGTGTGGCGGCGGCCCAGGAGGTCGTCGTGCCGCCGGATGCCGGGCGCAACGTCCAGATCGATCCCGCGCTGCGCCGCCGCATCCGCTGACGGCGCCCCCGTGGTCAAGGCCCGCGCCCCCGCGGGCGGGGTATGCCCGTCCCGGAGGGACGGGCCTGACGGCCGTGTTCCGGTCGCGCTCCGCGCTGCCCCCGCCCCGCCCGTTTCCGCGGGGCCGGCGGGGCCCGCGGGGGCTCAGACCTCCAGGATCAGCGTGATCGGGCCGTCGTTGGTCAGCCCGACCTTCATGTCGGCGCCGAACACCCCCGTCTCCACGTGGGCGCCCAGCGCGCGCAGCTCGGCGCAGACGGCCTCCACCAGCGGCTCGGCGACGGGACCGGGGGCGGCGGCCTGCCAGGTCGGCCGGCGGCCCTTGCGGGCGTCCCCGTACAGGGTGAACTGGCTGACCACGAGCAGTGGCGCGCCGATGTCGGAGCAGGACTTCTCGCCCGACAGGATCCGCAGGCCCCAGAGCTTGGCGGCGAGCTTGGCCGCCTGGGCCGGGGTGTCGGTGTGGGTCACCCCCACCAGCACCAGCAGGCCGGGCTCGTCGATCGCGCCCACCGTCACGCCGTCCACCACCACCGACGCGGAACTCACCCGCTGTACGACCGCACGCATGCCCCCATCATTCCGTGTTCTCCGGCCTCCCTAGAATCTGGGCGAAAGGAGACGAAGGTGTCTGCTGAGTCATTGCTCGTCGAGGTCGTCCGCTCGGGGTTCGTGGAGTCCACCCACCGGGCGCGGATGCTCGCCGTCGCCGCCGACGGGTCCCCCGTCAGGGTCCACGGGGCGGTGGACGCTCTCGTCTCGCCCCGCTCGTCCATGAAGCCGCTGCAGGCGCTGGCCATGGTCCGCGCGGGGCTCTCCCTGGAAGGGGAGCTGCTCGCGCTGGCGTGCGCGAGCCATGCGGGGGAGCCGTTCCACGTGGAGGGGGTCCGCAGGATCCTCACCGGGGCCGGTCTGGACGAGAGCGCGCTGGGGTGCCCCGAGGACCTGCCGGAGGACACCGCCTCTCGTGAGGAGCTGCTGCGCTCGGGCGGTGGCCGTGCCCGGGTCTACATGAACTGCTCGGGAAAACACGCGGCGATGCTCGCCACCTGCGCGGCCAACGACTGGCCGCTGGAGACCTACCTCGACCCGGCCCACCCCCTGCAGCGGGCCGTCCGCGCCACCGTCGAGGAGCTGACCTGCGAGCGCGTCGCCGCCACCGGGGTGGACGGCTGCGGCGCCCCGCTGTTCTTCGTCTCCATGGTGGGCGTGACCCGGGCGTTCCGGACCCTGGTCCAGGCCCCGCCCGGCAGCCCCGAACGCCGGATCGCGGACGCCTTCCGGGCCCACCCCGAGTGGACGTCGGGCACGGCCCGCCCCGAGGCCAGGCTGATGCGCGCGATCCCGGGTCTGATGGTCAAGGCCGGTGCCGAGGCGTTCGACGCCTTTGCCTTCTCCGACGGCCGCTCCGGCACCGTCAAGATCGAGGACGGTGGCCAGCGGGCCCGGCTCCCGGTCACCGTCGCGGCCCTGGGCGCCCTCGGTTTTCAGGGCCCGGAGCTGGACGAGCTCACCACGGGGGTCCTGCTCGGCGGCGGGCGCCCCGTCGGCGAGATCCGCCTGCGGTAGGGGCCGGCTCGCCGGGGGGCGGGAACCTGAACCCGCGCGGGTGCGGGGGAGGAGAACGGTGCGGTGGCGGGCCGGCCGGTGCGGGAACCCCGAACCCGCGCGGGTGCGGGCCGGTGCGGGGACGGGCCCACACCCGGGACGGCGGGACCTCGAAACCCGGGACGGCGGGACCTCGAACCGCTCGGACGTGGGGCCGGCGCGGGCACATGCTCCGCAGGGTTCAGGAACCCGGGTGCAGAGCCTTGAGGCCGGCGCGGGCGATGGCCTCGTCGATGTCGCCGCTGGGCGCGCCGCCCACGCCGATGCCCGCCACCGGGACGCCGCCCGACACGGCCGGGACGCCTCCGGCGAGGAAGAGCGTGCCGGGGATGTCGCGGATGGTCGGGCCGTCGCCGGAGACGCCCTTGGCCAGCTCGCTGGTGGCCCGGCCGAAGGAGACCGCGGTGAAGGCTTTGCGCCTGGCCGACTCCTCGCTCTGCGGGCCGGCGCCGTCGCCCTTCAGCACCAGGCGGGTGGCGCCGGAGCGGTCGACGATCGCGACGGTGACGCGCTGCCCCTGCTTGGCGGCCTCCTTGCGTACGGCCTCGGCGACCTTCAGGGCTGCCTCGGCGGACAGCACGCCGGTCTGCAGGACGTCGTCCGCGGCGGTGGACCGCACCGCCGTCTGCGGAGCGGCGGTCTGGGCGGCGGCGACGCCGGCGCCCCCGGCCAGGAGGGCGAGACCCGCCAGGGAACCGGCGATCGCACGTGTGCGCAGGGAAAGGGTCTTCATGGTGTTTCTCCAGTTCAGCGCGGTGGAACCTGCCAGGGATAAGGCTGTCCGAGGCGTCGGCGCCCGGCATCGTGAGCACGGTCGAACGCCGCGCGACGGAAGACCGACCCGGGGGTCGGCCGATCGGTTGATGCGCCGGCTCCCGGAAGGGGCCATCCTCGGGAGACGGCGCCGCGACGAGCGGGACGGGGGCGGGTGATGAGGGAGCTGGTATGGCTCAACCGGGCCATGCACCTGGGGTTCTACGTGCTGCTCGCGGCTTCGGCCACGCGCCTGGTCTCCCGGCACGGCATGGACTCCCGGACGGTCGCCGCGCTTGCCGTCTGCGGCCTGCTCGCCTTGGTCTACGCCGCCGGCGTCGTCTTCTGGGACGGGCTCGGCCACCGGCGCCCCGTCTGGCTGGGCTGCGTGGTCGCGGTCTGGCTGTTCCTCGTGGCCCTCGCGCCCTCGTTCAGCTGGTGCGCGGTGCCGCTGCTCTTCCTGTGCCTGCGGCTGCTGCCGCCGCGCGGCGCCGTGGTCGCCACCGCGGCGCTCACGCTCGTCGTGATCGCCGCCCAGCTCGTGATCGCCCGCGAGATCGACGTGAGCCTGGTGCTCGCGCCCATCGGCATCGCGACCATGACCGCGGTGATCTTCTGGGAGCTGCAGCGGGAGAGCGCCGCCCGGCAGCGGCTCATCGACGACCTGATCAGCACACGCGGCACGCTCGCCGAGGCCCGGCACCGCACCGGGGTGCTGGAGGAGCGCGAGCGGCTGGCCAGGGAGATCCACGACACCCTCGCCCAGGGGCTGACCAGCATGGGCATCCTGCTCCAGGCCGCCGACCGGATGTGGGCGACGGATCCGGACCGGGCCCGCGCCCACCTGCGGCGGGCCGCCGAGGCGGCGGCGGAGAACCTGGAGGAGGCCCGGCGGTTCGTACGCGACCTGCGGCCGTCCGGCCTGGAGGGGGCCTCACTGCCCGAGGCGCTCGCCCGGCTGTGCGGGAGCGTCGACCGCGACACCGGGCCGCGGGTGCGCTTCCGCCGCGAGGGCGAGGAGTACCCCCTGGCGGAGGAGGTGCAGGCGGTGCTGCTCAGGGTGGCGCAGGGCGCGCTGGCCAACGTCCGCGACCACGCGGGCGCGGGCCGGGCCATGGTGACGCTGTCGTACCTGGACGGCGAGGTGACACTGGACGTGTTCGACGACGGTGTGGGGTTCGCCGAGCCCACCCCGCTGCCCGGCCGCGGGTACGGGCTGCGCGCCATGCGCGACCGGTTGGCCGAGGCGGGCGGCTCCCTGGTCGTCGAGAGCACGCCGGGCGAGGGTACGGCGGTGGCGGCGGCGATCCCGGTGGGACCGGTGGTTGGGGCGGATCGGCCGGATCGGCCGGGTCCGCCGGATCCGGTGAGCCCGGCAGGTTCGGCGGGGCCCGGTCCCGGCCGGGGCGGTCCGGGGGAACCGGACGGTCCGGGCGGTCCGGGCGGTCCGGGCGGTCCGGCGGGCGGGACGGAGGGGCGATGAGACTGTTCCTGGTGGACGATCACCCGGTGGTCCGGGCCGGGCTGGTGGCCCTGCTCGGCGGTGAGGGCGACATGGAGGTCGTCGGCGAGGCCGGGGGCGGCGAGGAGGCGCTGCGGGGCATCGCCTCGTGCGCGCCGGACGTGGTGCTCATGGACCTGCAACTCGGTGACGGCCTCGACGGGGTGGAGGTCACCCGGCGGGTCCGGGAACTGCCCTCGCCGCCGCAGGTCCTCGTGCTGACGACCTACGAGACCGATGCGGACATCCTGCGGGCCGTCGACGCGGGCGCGACCGGCTACCTGCTCAAGGCGTGCCCGCCGGAGGAACTGTTCCAGGGCATCCGGGCCGCGGCCAGGGGGGAGACCGTGCTGTCGCCGAAGGTCGCGGGCAGGATGATGCAGCGGATGCGCCACCCGGGCGTCGCGCTGAGCCCCCGGGAGGTCGAGATCCTGGAGCTGCTGGCCAGCGGGGCGGGCAACCGGGAGATCGCCAGGCGCCTGTTCATCACCGAGGCGACGGTGAAGACACACCTGGTGCACGTCTACGCCAAGCTCGGCGTGGACACCCGCACCGCCGCCGTCACCGCCGCCGTCGAGCGGCGCCTGATCCGCCTGACCTGAGCGGGAGGCCGGATCCGCCCGGCCTGAGCAGGGGCCTGGCGGGCCGGGTCTGAACGGGGAGAGGCGACTGCCGGGCCTGCGGCGACGGCCCGGCTCGGGCGTCGAAAGGCGGCGGGCCGGGCCTACAGCGAGCGGAACTGGCGGGTGGCGGAGATCGCGCCCGAGGTCGTCATGGTGAACGTCCGCATCGAGTCGGCGAACCTGGACAGGTCCCACTCGGCGGGGCCGTGGTACCAGTACAGGTTGTCGGCCTGCTGCCCGTCGCCGGTGACCGAGGAGACCACCCGGGCCCAGCGGTCGACGCTGTCGAAGATGACCGCGTAGGGCAGGTAGCGGGAGAACAGCTCCACGCGCTGGGCCGCCGGGACGTCCGTGCCGATGTCGCCCTGGGCGAGGTACTCCCGGAAGCCCAGTGTGTGGGCCAGCGCGGTCGAGCCCTTGACGGTCTTGGCCGGCATGTACTGGCCGCCGACGGCCAGCGCGGCACCGGCGATGATCAGTGCCAGGCCGATCAGCCCGTACGTGGTGAACCAGGCCAGCGCGACGGTGGCGAGGACGCCGGCCGCCGTGAGCACCATGCCGGCGGTCGTCCAGCGGGTGCGGACGGTGTCGGGGCGGCGGGCGAACCAGCCCTGCGTGACGACGTCGCGGTAGAGCGCGTCGCGGACCTTGCCGAGGTTGGCCGCGAACGAGCCCTTGAGTTGCGAGAGCAGCACCGCGTCGCGCCCGTCGAAGATGGCGTCGTACAGTTCGCGCTCGTAGGGCATCAGCGAGGAGAGCGGGGCGCTCGGCAGCCGCACCAGCTGCCAGTCCGGCGTCTCGTACGTCTGGCGGGGCTGCTCGTCGATCCGGATGTAGCTTCGCACGGCCAGGTCGACGATCGTGGCGGTCACGTCGATCACGTCGGCCTGCTCGTCCATGAGTGTGCCGATCTGGCCGGGGCGGACCCCGTCGGGTGGGGCGAAGTGGCCGTTCCGGACCGCGGCGAGCGAGCCCGACTCGCTGCCGACCACGCGGGCGTCACGGCCTCGCGTCCAGTACAGCAGGCCGACGCCGCCGAGCATCAGGACCAGCAGGCCGGCCAGCGCGCCACCGGTGAACGCGTTGAGCATGAAGGCGTTGGACAACTCGAAGCGGCGCTCCAGGACGGGCCCGCCCTGGGCGGCGCCCGCCGGGTAGCCTGCGACCACGGTCAGCACCTCGCCGGGGTCGAGGCCCTGCTGCCCGAAGTCGGCGACGACGCCCGTGTGGTCCATCGAGGCCTCGGTGCAGGAGATCGCCGAGGTCAGCGGGCCCGCGAAGCAGGAGATGCTCTGGAGCTGCGCGGGCCCGGACACGGTGACCCTGGCCTGCTCGACCGGGACGGACCAGCCGCCCACGGCGTACCATCGCAGCTCCTGGGCGTCGGCCAGCGGTGTCACGGCCCCCTTGACGTCGTACTCCAGGGTGACGGTGCCCGAGGTGCCCTTCAGGGTGATCGTGTCACCGGTCAGCGTGGCCTCGCCCTTGAGGTTGGAGACCTGGTAGAGCCGGTCGTTGCCGTCGTCGTAGCGGGTGCGGTCGACCAGCGTGCGCGACGGCGTGCCGCCCTCGAAGACGATCTCCTCCTTGACGTGGAGCACGCCGTCCGGCCGGAGCTGGAGCTGGACCGTGTCGCTCGTCACCTTGCCGACCTGCCCGCCCGCCTGCTCGCCGGTCTGCGCGGCCCCGGTGGACGCGGTGGACGCGATGCCGGTCCGGCCGGACGCGAGGGCCGGGGACGCGCCGAGCACCAGGGCGAGCGTGGCCGTCGCGGCCAGGCTCGCGACCGCTCGCTGCAAGGAAGATGCCGCCATGGGTGGGGAGCTTAGCGAGATCCACCGGTGCGTGAAGAGCGCCCCCCTTCCACATTTTTCCGGCAATAAACATTATCCGTAGATATCCGCTAGATTGCCGCCCGGAGATCCACTCTTGGGAGAGGCGGACGCATGCGCCCACGGGGACCGAGCCCACTTGTCCTGGGTGTCTTCGGCCTTCTCGCGATGACGTTCGCCGCGGTTGTGGTGATCGCCGGCCTGCTCGCCGGTAACGAGAGCGATGTTCCAGCCAGTCCGTTAACCGCACCCATGGCGACCGAAAAAGCCGCTCCCGTTCCGGCCGGTGACGTGGAGGTCACCCCGCCGGTCTTCAGCCCGCCGCAGCGGCCCAACCTCGGCTCGCTGGGCGACGCGCGGGTCTCGCTGGTCGCCGGCGCGGACGCCGCCCGGCGGAGCACGGCGGTCGACCTGCGCTACATGCGCCGCTCCGACACCGCGTCCCGGCTCAAGCGCAACCCGCTGTACGGCACCGGCCTGATGCGCCCCACCTCGTGCCGCGTCCCCCGGCCCTCGGCCCAGGCCCGCGACATGCTCGCCTACCTCAACGGCGCCACCGACTGCATGGACCGCGCGTGGGCGGCGAAGTTCTCCCAGGCGGGCGCGCTCTTCCTGCAGCCGCGGAGGGTCTTCTGGTCCCGACCGGGCCGCGGCCCCTGCGGCACCTACCCGGCTTCCGGCTCCTCGGCCCACTACTGCCCGTCCAACCGCGGCATGTACATCGGCCTGGACCACGTGATCCAGCAGAGCGACCGGATCGACCCCGCCCGCAACCACGTGCCCTACCTGACCGTGCTGGCCCACGAGTACGGCCACCACGTGCAGTCCATGGCGGGCATCGGCGGCGCCTGGTGGTGGGAGGTCTCCAACAAGTCCCGGGCCCTCCAGGACGCCCACTCCCGCCGTCACGAACTCCAGGCCCAGTGCTTCGCCGGTGTCTTCGTCCGCACCGTACGGGGCTCGCTCGGCGTGACCAACGCCCGCTGGCGGGAGGTGCTGCGGACCGAGTACGGCCGTGGTGACGACCGGAACGGCAACCCGCGGCGTGACCACGGCAACGGCGAGCACTACGCCGCCTGGATCCACCAGGGCTGGAAGTACGCCCGGATCGCCTACTGCAACACCTGGGTGGTTCCCCCCTCACAGGTCAGCTGACCCGCGGCGGGCGTCGACCCCGGTGATGTCCGAAACCCGGGGCCCGGCCGGGCGGGCGCCTGCCTTCCCGCGGGTGTGGAACGTTCCCGTGTCAACGGCGGTTCCCGGCCCGTCGCTCTCGGGTAATCCGAGCTTTTTAAAAGCGTACGGGAAAATTCTCCGGAATCCTGGAATTCGCGCCCAGGGCCCTCGCGGCGGCACGGAACCGGTCCCCGCCGGATAACGGCGAGCATTCACGGGCGGGCCGCATATGGCGCTTTCATTCGGCTCGGTGGGCCGCGCGGCGGGTCCCGGTCCGGCGGCTGAGGGGCGTGGCGGTCCTCGCGGCTCCCGGATGTCTCCCGGTGATCTCCGCCGCCGGGCGCCGGGGCGCCCGTCCCGGTCCCGATCTCACCGCGGCGCGTTCCGGCGTCGGTAGAATGCGGACCTGCTCAAGACGAGCCCGTCGGGGGGTGTCGCCGGGCCGGTCCCGTGAGGACCTGGAGTCCCGGCCGGTGGAGTCGAATCGCCATGCCCGCTCGCGGGCTTCTGCAATCATGTCGGCAGCCTGACGTTTCCCGAGGTGGCATGCGCGCGCCCGTACGTAGAAGACCATGGGCGTCCGCGGTCGCTTTTCTTGTGGTGATTTTGTGCCTTATTTCGGGATGTAGCACGGGGAGCGGAACGACCGTTCCGGCGGTGGTCGGCACCGTCCCGGCCCTCCCCTCCGCCACCCCGCCACCGGCGCCTCCGCAGGCCCCGGTCGCCATGGTCCTCGGCGACAGCTTCACGGTCGGGTCGGGCCCGGTCCGCGCGTGGGACGCCTACGCGACGCTCGTCGCGCGCGAGCTCGGCTGGCAACCGGTCATCGCGGGTGCGGCCGGGACGGGTTACCTCAACCCCGGCAGGGTGGGCCGCACCTTCGAGCAGTCCTTCCGTCAGGAGCTCTCCTGGCGTCCCGAACCCGACCTCCTGATCATCTCGGGCGGGCACAACGACCGCAGGGTCGGCGCGGCCCGGGTCGGGGCCGCCGCCGCCCGTCTGCTGGAGCTGGCCAGGCGGACGTGGCCGTACACCAGGATCGTGGTGGTCGGCCCGATCTGGATGACCAGGGCGCCCCGGTGGGCCTACCTGGTGCGCGACGCCGTCGCGACCGCCGCCGACGAGGCCGCGGTGCCCTTCCTCGACCCACTTGAGCCGCGGGGCGGGCGCTGGGGCCGGGGCACGGTCCTGCCCGACGGCGTGCACCCCACCGCCGCCGGCCACGCCCGGCTCGCGGGCTGGATGATCACCACCCTCCGCGAGTACGGCATCGAGCCTCGCCGCTGACCACGCCCCCGGCTCTGTTCCCGGGGTGCTGACCAGGTCGCCGGTCGCTTCCCGGTGTGCCGCCGCGCGGCGGGACGGGTCCGCCTCCCGCCGCGCGGTCAGGGGCCGGCGGTCAGGAGAGGGTGGGGGTGGGTGGGACGCCGGTGCCGTTCCAGGAGGCGATGAAGCCGAAGGTGGCGGAGCCGTTGGCGGGGATGGTGCCGTTCCAGGCGGCGTTGGTGAAGGTGAAGGTGGGTGGGGTGGCGCTCAGGGTGGAGCTCCACGATTGGGTGACGTTCACGCCGGAGGGGTAGGTCAGTGTGGTCTTCCAGGAGGTGACGGCGGTGGTGCATCTGACGGTGACCTCGCCCTGGAAGCCGCCCTGCCAGAAGTTGACGGTCCGGTACGTGGCCGTGCAGGGGCCGCCGGGCTGTCCGGCCAGGGTGGTGAAGGAGGTGCTTTCGGAGGCGGTGGAGGTGTTGCCGGCGGCGTCGCGGGCGACGACGTGGACGGTGTAGGCGGTTTCGGGGGACAGGCCGGTCAGGGTGAGGGAGGCGGTGGTCGAGGAGCCGAGTTTGGTGCTGCCCCGGTAGATGTCGTAGCCGGTCACGGCCCGGTTGTCGGTCGAGGCGGTCCAGGAGAGTTTGGCGCCGGTGGCGGTGATGTCCGAGACGGAGGGCTTGCCGGGCTTGCTGGGCGCCTCGGTGTCCGGGGTGCCGCCCCCGGCGGCCAGCGCGTCGTGCACGGCCGTGTACGCCGGTTTGGGGTTGTAGGACTCGTCGTAGATCAGGGCCGCGCCCTGGCCGGAGAAGGTGTCGGGCACCCAGGAGTACTTGTCGGTGAAGCCCCAGATCGTCACGCCGGAGCACCGGGTCACCGCCAGGCAGGCGTTGATGACGTTGCTGTAGTAGGTGGCCTGCTGCGCGTCCTTGCTCGCGTCCCGGGGCATCTGCATCCGGATGTCGATCTCGGTGAACCGCACCTCGACGCCGAGGTCGGCGAAGCGCTGCAGGTTCTGCTGGACCTGGCCCGGGAAGCCGTACTGGATGGCCAGGTGGCCCTGGAGCCCGACGCAGTCGACGGGCACGTTCTGCGCCCGCAGCGACCTGACCAGGTTGTACATCGCGGTGCTCTTGGCGTTGACACCCTCGACGTTGTAGTCGTTGATGCACAGCCTGGCGTCGGGGTCGGCCGCGCGGGCGGCGCGGAAGGCGTCGGCGATGTAGCTGTCGCCCAGTTTCTGGTACCAGAACGAGTTGCGCATGTTGCCGTTGTCGTCGAAGACCTCGTTGACGACGTCCCAGGAGACCACCGCCGGGTTGGACGCGTAGCGGCCGACGACCTTGGCGATGTGGTTCTGCATCGCCGAGCGCATGGCGTCGGCGCCGAGGTTCTGCACCCAGTTCGGCGTCTGGCTGTGCCAGACCAGGGTGTGCCCGTGCACCTGCTGGTTGTTCTGGGTGGCGAAGTCGACGATCGCGTCCGCCCCGGACCAGCTGAACTGGTTCTGGCTGGGCTCGGTGGCGTCCCACTTCATCGCGTTCTCGGCGGTGATCTGGCTGAACTCGGTGGAGGCGATGTTCCGGTAGGACGCCTCGTTCGCCAGGGGGGAGGTGGCGAGCGCCGCGCCGATGAACTTGCCGCGCGCGGCGGCGTGCTCGCGCAGGGAGGCGGACGCGTGCGCCGGGGTCGCCGGGAGCACGGCGGTGACGGTCGCGACGAGCGGGAGCAGGGCGAGCGCCCCGGCTGAGATCGCGGTGCGGATGGTGGACATCGGATCCTCTCTGAAGTAGAAATTTGCGTTTTACTGCCGAAACTTTCGGATACGGGCCGAGGGGAGGGGGTACGGCCCGCGGGCCGTACCCCCTTCACGCCGGGGTGGATGGGGTCAGGAGAGGGTGGGGGTGGGTGGGACGCCGGTGCCGTTCCAGGAGGCGATGAAGCCGAAGGTGGCGGAGCCGTTGGCGGGGATGGTGCCGTTCCAGGCGGCGTTGGTGAAGGTGAAGGTGGGTGGGGTGGCGCTCAGGGTGGAGCTCCACGATTGGGTGACGTTCACGCCGGAGGGGTAGGTCAGTGTGGTCTTCCAGGAGGTGACGGCGGTGGTGCATCTGACGGTGACCTCGCCCTGGAAGCCGCCCTGCCAGAAGTTGACGGTCCGGTACGTGGCCGTGCAGGGGCCGCCGGGCTGTCCGGCCAGGGTGGTGAAGGAGGTGCTTTCGGAGGCGGTGGAGGTGTTGCCGGCGGCGTCGCGGGCGACGACGTGGACGGTGTAGGCGGTTTCGGGGGACAGGCCGGTCAGGGTGAGGGAGGCGGTGGTCGAGGAGCCGAGTTTGGTGCTGCCCCGGTAGATGTCGTAGCCGGTCACGGCCCGGTTGTCGGTCGAGGCGGTCCAGGAGAGTTTGGCGCCGGTGGCGGTGATGTCCGAGACGGAGGGCTTGCCGGGCTTGCTGGGCGCCTCGATGTCCGGGGTGCCGCCCCCGCCGTAGATCGTGGCCTCCACGGAGGTCTGCGCGATGCCGTTGGCGCCGTGGAACAGGCGCTGACCCCAGGTGGTGAGGCTGGCGGCGTTGAAGTTGTTCACCTGGTCGAGATACTCGACGCCGCCGCCGTTGCCGCTCCACGACCAGCCGAGGTAGCCGATCCCCCTGGCCTGCGCCTGGGACATGATCGTGTCCTCGTCGGGGTCGCCGTCGGAGTGGTTGAACCCGAACTCGCCGATCACCAGCGGGAGCCCGGCGGCCTGGAAGCGCTGGAGGTAGTCGGTGATCTCGGCGGCCGTGTCGAACACCCCGTACATGTGGACGGAGAAGACCGTGTTGCGCTGCGGGTCGGCCGCGAAGACGGTGGCCGCGTTGTCGCGCATGGTGAAGCGCCAGTCCTGGCCCCAGTTGGGCGCGTCGACCATGAGCAGGTGCTGGAACCCGTTGTCCCGCAACCGGGTGATCGCGGCCGAGGTGGCCTCGGTCCAGCCGGGGGTGGTCGCGTTGTTGCCGAAGGGCTCGTTGCCGATGTTGATGACGACGTAGTCCTCCTGGCCGGCGACCGCGCTCTTGACGCTGATCCAGTAGTCGACGGCCTGGTCGAGGGTGTACGCGCCGCTCTGTTCGCCGTACCCGGTGGTGTCGTGGTTCTCCAGGACGCAGATGAGCTTGTTCTGCTTGCAGAGCGAGACCACGTTCGCCACGTCGGCCGCGCCGTTGGCGGTCCACCGCCCGCCGCTGAGGACCACGCGGACGGTGTTCGCGCCGAGCGACTTGATGCCGGCGAAGGAGCCGGTCTGCGTCGGGTACCAGGTGTGCGCGTGGCTGGTGCCCCGCATGACGAACGTGGTGCCGTTCGCTTCGACGATCTTCGTGCCGCTGACGTGCAGGCCGACCGCGGCGTGCGCGGGCGGGGCGGCGGCGAGTAACGCGAAGAAGGGGAGGAAGAGCGCGACGAGTGTCGCCAGTCGTGTTCGCATGACCTACCTCGGTGGGGGTGGGGGACCGGCCGGGCGGGAGGGGTCCGTCGCGCCCGGCCGGGGTATCGGGGCACCGGCCCGGGGTGGGAGCCACCATCGGGGCCGGGCGCCGGTGCGGCGGGGTACCCGGCTCCGGGTGGGGCGCGCGCCGGGGCCGGGTGCCGGTGGCGGGGTCAGTTCACGGTGCAGGTCACCGGAGCGGGGACGCCGTTGGTGCCGTTCTGGCTCGCGGTGAAGCCGAAGGACACCGAGGCGTTCGGGGCGAGCGAGCCGTTCCAGGTCACGTTCCCGACCGACACGTCCGGCCCGGTCTGGGTGTGCACGCCGTTCCAGAGCTGACTGATCGTCTGCCCGTTCGGGAACCGCCAGGTCACCGTCCAGCCGTTGATCGTCGAGGCGCTCTCGTTCTTGACCGCGACCTCGCCCTGGAAGGCGCCCTGCCAGCTGTTGGCGATCCGGTACGTGACCGAGCAGCCGCCGGCCGGGGCCTCGGCCGTGGTGAAGCCGGTGCTCTCGGACGCCTCGGAGGTGTTGCCCGCCGCGTCCCTGGCCACCACGTGCACGGTGTACGCCGTCGCGGGGGACAGGCCGGTCAGGTCGAAAGTCGTGCCCGTGGCCGTTCCCACCCTGGTCGTGCCGCGGTAGACGTCGTACCCGGTCACGCCCACGTTGTCGGTGGCGGCCGTCCAGGACAGCCGGGCGCCGCCCGCGGTGACCGCGGAGACGGCGGGCTTGCCGGGCCTGGACGGCGCGATCTCGTCGTCCGGGGGCGGCTCGTCACCGGGGGGTGTGCCCCAGATCTTCGTCGTGCCGGAGTGGAGCGTCATGTTCTCCACCCGCACCGGGGTCGCCCCGGGGGTGGTGGCGACGCCCTTGTACGACCAGTCGTCGGCCGGGTCCCACGTGCCGGAGCTGGCGATGCGGAACTGGACCTCGCGCCGGTGCTGCGACTGCCCCGCGGGGGCGATGGAGGTGCCGGAGCAGTCGACGGTGATGTAGTAGGTCTTCCCGGACAACCGGGTCGGCCCGGTCGGGGCCTTGCACTGGGTGTAGGCGGACGACACCGTGATCTGGTCCGCGGTCGTGTCGCCGTCGAGGGTGAAGTAGTAGCGGAACGAGCCGTCGGTCAGCGGGCGCGCGGGCCAGGCCGACTGGTTCCTGACGATCGCCTTGATCTCGGTGAACGTCGGGCCCGCGGCGTTCACCCCGGCCTCCAGGAAGATCTCCGGGCCGTCGGGGGTCTCCGCCACGGGGAAGTTCGCCGCGGGCTCCCCGCCGTACTCCCTGTACAGCCTGGCCAGGGCACTGGTGAAGCCCGCGTTGTAGTCGGTGGCGACCTCGTTCATGACGTAGTCGTCGCGCCTGTCGGTGTACTTGTCGTCGGGGTCGGGCGGGCCGCCGACGAGCGCGCCGTACAGGGTGTGGCGGGTCTCGACCGGGTTGGTGATCTGGTCGGTCCACGAGCCGTGCGCGGTGCGGTGGTGCGGGTTCTTCGGCGGGTTGGCGCCGAAGCCGATCACGTAGGAGGAGTTGCGCGGGTTGTCGCCGAGCGCGTAGTCGATCTGGCGCTTGGCGAAGTCGTGGTACCTCGCCTTGCGCGTGGCGTCGGTGATGGTGTCGCTGTGCACCAGCGCCGCGAACGCGGTGTTGGCCGCGTAGCGGAGCGACCCCCACCGGTCGAGTACGGCCTGGCCGCCCGGCGAGTACTTCACCCGCTGCCCGTTGACCCCGACCGTCCAGTAGTCGAGCCAGCGGTTGGCGTCGTCGAGATATTTCTGCTTGCCGGTCAGCTTGTGCAGCAGCACGTAGGCGCCGTAGGACTTGTCGTCCCAGGCGATCGTCCACCTGTAGGACTTCGTGGTCGACTGCGGCTCGGTGCCCAGGTTGTCGTAGTACGCCTCGGCCTTGGCCAGGTAGGAGGCGTCCTGGGTGGCCCGGTGCAGCCAGATCGCGCCCCAGACCAGCTCGTCGTTGTAGCCGCTCCAGGACTGGTAGTACCCGGCCGCGTCGGTGATGCAGTCGCTGTACTTCTTCCGCACGGTGTCGGCGAAGGCGTAGAGCTGTTTGGCGTGCGTCACCAGCGTGTCGGCGTAGGAGGGGTTCGTCGGGCGGAACACGATCGACGAGGCCGCCATCGCCGCCGCCGTCTCACCGGCCAGGTCGGACCCGCCGCACGAGGCGTCGATCTTGTACGCGGGCCGCTCCATCTGCATCGCCTCGGCCGGGCCCCACCAGGCGTGGTCCTTGCCGCCGTTGCCGACCTGCCCGTAGAGCACGTTGGGCGACGGGTGGGCCTTGATGAAGTAGTCGTTGACGAACCTGAGGTTGTTCAGCAGGTGGGTGAGCTGCCCCGAGGAGGCGTACGCGTCCCGGTACTCGACCGCGCCCCAGGCCAGCATCGTCGTGGTGGCCGCCATCGGCAGGCCGAACTTCACGTGGTCGCCCGCGTCGTACCAGCCGCCGGTCAGGTCGAGCCCGGCGTCCTTGCCGTCGTCGAGCCCGGAGTCGCCGCGCCAGCCGACGCGGTTCCAGCTCGGCAGCTTCCCGGACTGCTGGGCCTCGTAGAACCAGATGGACTTCTGCAGCGCCTCACCGTAGGCGAAGGCGGGCGCGGCCGCCTGGGCGGCGGGCACCGGGACGGCCGCCAGCGCCGCCAGCGCGAGCGTCGCCAGGGATCTCTTCATGCGGGGGGTGCCTCTCGGGAGTTTCGGGAGGTGGTGCCCGGGGCGTGGCGGCAGGTCAGGGGTGCCGCCACGCCCCGGGGTCTGCGGGGAGGGGACCGGGTCGGGGGCAGAGCCGGCCCGGCCCGATCCGGGTCAGGGGAAGAGCCGGCCGTACTCGGCGAGGGCGACGGCGACGTCGACCTGCGCCCAGAACCGGTGGTAGTTGAAGGTGGGTGCGGGGCCGGTGCCCTTCAGGAAGGCGTCGACCTTCGGCCAGTCCGGGTCGTTCTTGTAGAAGGAGCGGATCGACAGGAAGGTGGAGTTGGAGTCGATGACGTCGCCGTTGGGCATCTTGCCGGTCCAGCCCGCCGGGATGTAGATCGGGTCGTCCAGGCGGTTGTAGTCGGCCTTGGTCTCCGGCACCGACACGCCCTTGGCGTCCCGGTTGTTCTTCCACATGCCGTCCAGCAGGCCCTTGGCGATGTTCTTGGCCTTGGTGTCACCGGACTTGGCCGCGTAGTACATCAGGGCCTTGGCGTAGGAGCCCGCGACGCCGACGTCGGAGGTGTAGTCCCGGATGCTGACGTGCAGGCCGGCGTTGGGGCCGGGGTTCTCCGGGTCCCAGGTGTCGGGCTGGCCGGTCCACACCAGCGTCGAGGGGATCTGGAAGGTCCCGTCGGCGTTGACCGTGGTGTTGTCGGTGGCCCACTTGACCCACTTGTCCAGCACGACCTTGGCGTCGGCGTTGCCGGTCGCGTAGTACAGCTCCGCGACCCGCTCCATCGTCCAGGCCTGGAAGCCGAACCACTGGTTGGACGGCGGGTCGTGGTAGACCGGCTGCCAGTCGTAGGCCATGCCGTAGAAGGTCGGCAGGTTCGACGGCGGGGCGGCGTAGTGGCCCTGCCAGCTGTTGGTGGCGCCACCGGCGATCGCGCCCTCGGCCGACTGGAGCCAGCGGTAGAACTCCAGCTGCCGCTTCAGGCTGGTGCTCCAGTCCTGCACGGCGGTCGTGCCCTTGGGCTTGAGCACGTCCACGCTGGACAGCACCCAGGCGGCCATCGGGTTCTGGTAACCGGAGTGGTTGTGGCTGGAGCCGATCCGCCAGGCCCAGCCCGCGGAGCTGTCCAGCGCGCCGCCCCAGGCGTAGTACCAGCTCAGCAGGTAGGACGCGCTGTCCTTGCCGGTGCCGGCCGGGCACGAGGTGCTGGTGCAGCCCTGCTTCTTGAAGTACTTGTCGTACATCGCGTAACGCAGGTAGTCGCCCATCTTCGCGGCCTTGGCGACCGTCGCCGAGATCTGCGACTCCTTGCCCTGCTCCTTGGCCCAGGTGTGCGCCCAGTAGGCCACCTGGACGGCGCGGGCGTCGGCGTCGGGGGCGTTGGTGTACTTCCACTGCTTGGCGTAGCTGCTGTCCCCGGTGAACAGGTCCAGGTAGCCGTTCTTGCCGCCGTGCTTGAAGGTGTCGCAGGACGGCTGCGGGACGGTCTCGAAGACCGACTCCTCGGAGCCGCGCTGGTAGGTGTTGATGTACGCGGGCTTGGTGGTGCCGTCGCCGCAGCGGCCGAAGCCGTAGGTGTTGTCCACGTCCAGCAGCCAGTGCATGCCGTAGATGTCGCTGGTGCCGTACGCGCTCTTCAGCTCGTTCGCGATCGGGTCGACGCCGACGCTCACGCTGTTGTCGAGCTTGGACGGGTACTGCTTGATGTCGTCCCACTCGCCGGCGTAGGTGGCGGGCTTGGACGGGTTGTAGAAGGAGTTGGTCGGCTGGTCCGCGGTGGCCGGGATGATGTACTTCTCCATCGAGGCCCAGGCGTTGTTGAACCTGCTCCAGTCACCGGTCACCTTGCCGTAGGCCGCCTCCAGCCACAGGTAGTAGCTGTAGGCCTCGGAGGTGGTCTCGTGCCCGTGGTCGGGCGCCTCGACCATGAGGGTCTCGACGGAGTGGTAGGGCACGCCCTGTGGTGAGAAGTAGCCGTTCGCCGGATCCTTGATCTTGTTGTACATCTCGGTGAACCGCTTGATGTACTCGTTGTCGCCGCCGGTGGTGTCGTTGTCGACCTCGGTGGCGGTGGACGTGGCCGAGGTGTGGCCGGTGGCGGTCGAGGTGAGCTCGGCGCTGCCCGAGGTCTGGTCGCTGTCCTCGGCGGCGGCGATCCTCACCGTCTGGGCGGTGTTCCAGTTGGCGGGGGTGAAGGTCAGCGACGCGCCGGAGGAGACGGTCAGGTCGCTGTCACCGCTCGTCCTCGCGGTGGTGACGGTGACGTTCGAGGACGGCGCCTTGGAGAGCTTGACGGACAGGGTGGCGTCGCCGCCTTCGGGGACGGCCACCGTGGCCGGGCTGAGGAGCACCGCGGGCTCCGAGCCGGCGCCGACGGTGATGCCGACCGGGTCCGAGGTCTTGGTCGCGCCCTTGTCGTCGGTCGCCCGCGCGGTGATCGAGTAGCTGCCCGCGGGGACGCCCGTCCACTCGTAGGCGTACGGCGCGGTGGTGTCGCTGCCCAGCGGCGTGGTCCCGTTGAAGAACTCGACCTTGCTCACGGTGCCGTCGGCGTCGGCCGCGTCAGCGGTGATCTCCACCGTGGCGGGCGCGGTGAAGGTCGCCCCGGCGGTGGGCTTAGTGATCTTCACGCTCGGGGGCTGGTTGTCCGGGACGGACCCGCCGCAGGCGGTGCCGTTGATCGTGAATCCGGTCGGCTTGGGGTTGCTCCCGGACCAGGTGCCGTTGAACCCGATGCTGGTCGAGGCCCCGGTGGCCAGGTTGCCGTTCCAGTCCATGCTCTTGGCGGTGACGGCCTGGCCGCTCTGCGACCACGTGGCGCTCCAGCCCTGGAGGACCTTCTGGGTGGTCGTGGGGAAGCTGAAACCGAGTGTCCAGCCGTTCAGCGGGTCGCCCAGGTTCTTGATGGAGACGCTGGCGGTGAAGCCGCCCGGCCAGTCGCTGGTCGTGTAGGTGACGTCGCAGGCGATGGCCGCGTGCGCGGGTGAGGCCGCCAGCGCGGTCGTCGTTCCGGCCGCCAGACTGAGCAGCGCCAGCGCGGCCACTCGCCTCCGGAAGCGTGGGAGCGCTCCCGTTCTGATGGGCAATCGGTGCATGGAAATGGGCCTCCAGGGGTGGGATCGCCACGAAGTCGCTGGTCGCTGCTCCGTATCGGATCAGGCGGGGGAGAGAAAATGTGGGAGCGCTCCCATAAGGGATTCTGGGGACGGTGCCCGGGATGTCAATGGGATGTGCCCCCGGTTACACCGGCGTTTCCGGCCCCGTGCCGCCAGGCTGCTGCGATCCACGAGCGACCCGCAGACCCTTCTCCGCCGGGTATGAAACTTTCAGGCCGAGCGCTTGCTTCGCCCCGTGAACGGCCGAGGACCGCCTATGGCCCCTCTCCGCTCTGGCTCCCCCTGGGTGGTTCCCGCCCCGCCGCACGGTCCGTGAAAACCTCACCGTCGCGGCCTCCCGCTCGTGCGGGCGGAACAAGGGGCGGTCGGCGCGGCGGGGGCGTGGTCGAGGGCGAGACAGGTCCACCGCCGGTCGCCGTGCGGTGTCGTCCCGCCGTAGACCGTCTCACCCGCGGGGCGTCCTGCCCGTGCCGCGCCCCGGCATCTCCCGCGAGCACCGGTACGGCTCCGGCCCGGGCAACCGCTCGCACCCCGGTGACCCCCTCGAACCGGAGTGCGGTGCTCGCCCGCTCAGTCGCTGCTGGTGTACGACAGGAACTGCTGCTCGTGCTTCGTGGCGTCGGTGGTGGTGGCGAGCACCCGGTTCACCTTGCCGTTGAAGTCGACCACCACGGCCTGGTAGCCGGAGCCCCTCTTCCGCCAGACCGCGATGTGCCGGTCGTCGTACCAGCCGATGATCCGGTAGGCCGTGAACGAGATCCGGGCCTTCGGTTCCCCGCCGGCGGTGGCGGACCAGACGCATATGTCGTCGGTGTCCCTGCAGTACGTGATCATCAGTGTGCCGGACGGGTTGATGGGCTCTCTCTCGAGCCAGGTCGGGGGGCGGCCCACATCCTGAAGGGTCTGCAGGACGGTGCCCTGCAGGTCGTAGAAGCGGATGCGCTCGGGCTCACCGTTGTTGCTCACCCAGATGCCGACCGCCCGGCCGTCACCTCGCCAGAAGTAGGGCCAAACCGGGGATGTGTCCTGCTCCTTCACCGGGACGACCGTGGCCTTCTTCGTGGCGATGTCGATGATCGCGTAACCGTAGAGCTGCGGGGCGATGTCGTCGTTCTCGTTCGCCTCGTACAGGCTGGCCAGGCCCTTGGTGCCGTCCGGCGACCACCGCAGGTAGGCCGAGTAGAACGGCGACTTGGTGAGCTTGATGTCGCTGGCCCCTCCGGTCCTGTGGTCGACGATCGAGACGATCTCCTCGTCGCTCGTGCTGTAGTAACGATGCGCGGCGAGGGCGTGGGTGCCCGAGGGGTTCGGTACGTATTCCTTGTACACGTCGTTCTTGACGAACTGGCTGGTGTTGGCCTCGCGGACGTAGAAGCTGTAGTCATCCCCTGTCCCCAGGGTGTAGGAGGTCAGCTTGATCGGGTCCTTGTCGCTCTCGTGGATCGTGGTGGAGCTGTCCGGGATCTCGATCTTCCGGTCCGCGGCGGGTACTGAGGGGGTGACCGGGGCAGGGGTGGGGCCGGGGGTGGACCGGGTGGCCGCCTGCCCGGTTCTGCCGGCCTGGGGGTCCGCCGGCGTGTCGGACGAGCCG